>JANMGZ010000492.1:0-6255 GCA_031374905.1 Dolichospermum sp. OTE_70_metabat_362_sub | reverse complement strand
GTTAG
This sequence comes from Dolichospermum sp. OTE_70_metabat_362_sub, assembly GCA_031374905.1. Classification (GTDB taxonomy): domain Bacteria; phylum Cyanobacteriota; class Cyanobacteriia; order Cyanobacteriales; family Nostocaceae; genus Dolichospermum. The sequence goes on along the minus strand of JANMGZ010000492.1, from coordinate 6,250 downwards.
GCGTTATGGGGTTTTAATCGGATGAGTTGGACAGAAAAACTAGAACAGTTAAAAGAGTTATTTACAGAAATGGATCAGGCTTTAATAGCCTATTCTGGAGGTGTTGATAGTACATTGGTAGCCAAGATTGCTTATGATGTGTTAGGCGATCGCGCTCTAGCTGTAACTGCGGTTTCTCCTTCTCTATTACCAGAAGAATTAGAAGACGCAAAAATTCAAGCCGCAACTATCGGAATTTCTCATAAAATTGTCCAAACACAAGAAATGGACAATCCCAATTACACATCTAACCCAGTAAATCGTTGTTATTTTTGCAAAAGTGAATTACACGACACTCTCAAACCTTTGGCTTTAGAATTGGGTTATCCTTATGTATTAGACGGTGTAAATGCAGATGATTTACATGATTATCGTCCGGGAATTAAAGCTGCAAAAGAAAGAGGTGCGCGATCGCCTTTAGCGGAAATTCAAGTTACTAAAGCCGAAGTGAGGCAAATTTCCCAACAATTGGGTTTACCTTGGTGGGATAAACCCGCTCAACCTTGTTTAAGTTCGCGTTTTCCCTACGGTGAAGAAATTACCATAGCTAAATTACAGCGAGTAGGAAGAGCCGAAATTTATTTGCGAAACTTGGGTTGGCAAAATTTACGAGTTCGTTCGGAAGGTGATACAGCCAGAATTGAATTATCACCAGATACAATTCAAAATTTTGTTTTGACTACAGATTTACCAACTTTAGTATCCACATTTCAAAACTGGGGATTTATCTATGTCACCTTGGATTTAGAAGGTTATCGCAGTGGTAAATTAAATCAGGTTTTGTCTCAAGTTACTTTAACAAAATAGAGCTTATTCTTCTAAATTTGATGATTGTCAACTTTAGAAGAATTTCTCAAATAAACTTTCTTCCATAAATGCTATCAAGCAATTTCTGACTTTTGACTCCTGTAATGTAAAATAAGTTAAATTTTGTAATATTCTATAAATATGGCTTTCATAATATGTATCTAAATTTATGGACTTAGAACCCGCTACGGTGCTTGGAATTTCCTTTTGCGCGGCGTTAGTTGCTATTACTGGTATGGCAATTTACACATCTTTTGGTCCGCCAAGTCAAGAACTAGATGATCCTTTTGACGATCACGATGATTAATAAGGTTATTAATTTAACATGATTGTGGGCATTGCCCACCATCAATTTTAGGTGTTGAGAGAGGAAACTCTGAACTGACAACAGAAAGATGGTTATGTAATTAATTGTGTCCCATTACTTATTATGAGGTAATTGATGAATTACCTATAGGTTTTTGTACCTAATATAGCGGTATGCACTGTTTGTGAGATCCAGTCAGCAAATTGTCAAGCCTGTAGGGGCGCAGGGTCTGCGCCCTCGATTGTATTGCATCAAGCGCGATCACCGCTATAACATCGTAAAGCACTGTATATTTTGATCCAGATAGTAAAGTTTGAGTAATTTAATGAGATTAAATCTTTTTTAAAGCCTCTGTTAGTTGATGAATTGCTATGGGTTTAGTAATAAAATCATTCATCCCTGCATCAAGACAAATTTGACGGTCTGCTTCTAAATAATTAGCTGTTACAGCAATAATATAAGGTTGGGCTTGAGGAGATTGACGAATTATTTTTGTGGCTGTAATACCATCCATTTTCGGCATTTGCATATCCATAAGAATTATATCATAAAATTGATTTTCTAACATTGATAATACGTCTAAACCGTTGTCAGCAAAATCAACCATATAGCCAAACTTTTTGAGCGTTAAAATTGTTATTTTTTGAATAATTTTATTATCTTCGGCTAGGAGGATTTTAAACTGAAATTCATTTTTCATGGTTTAAAGAAAATCATTAAATTTGGACTAAATCTGCAATAAACGAGCTAAAAATTGGGGTAATGGCAATACAATCAACAACAATAAAGCCATTGACATTAATCCCATAAAGTCCCGTTTATTATCTAATTCCGTAACATCGTTTAAAGCAGGTTCATCAATTAAAGGAACGAATAATAGAATAATTGCCCACAATAAAAATTCTTCTCGGATAAACGAAAGTATTAGTAATAATAATCGAGCAATTTGACCAATGAAAACAGCAGTCCGTTGTCCAAACATCGCATGAACAATGTGACCACCATCTAATTGTCCTACGGGCATCAAGTTCAAAGCTGTGACAATTAATCCTAAGAAACCTGCAACTGCTATTGGATGTAAATCAATGGCGGATTTTACAGTTAATTCACTCCCCAAAGCTAATTTTGCGAGTAAAGCTAATAAAATTGAATATTTAGGATTGAGTGCATTGGGATTTAACATTCCGGTTTTTTCTGGTAAAGCTACTATTTCTGAATGAGCTAAACCCCATAGTAATAAAGGTATAGTGATAATAAATCCCGCCAATGGACCAGCAATACTCACATCAAATAAAGCTTTGCGGTGGGGCATGGGACTACGCATTTTAATAAAAGCACCAAATGTTCCTAAGAAAAAAGGTACAGGAATAAAATAAGGTAATGTGGAGCGAATTTTATAGAATCTGGCTGTTAAATAATGACCTAGTTCATGAGTTCCTAAAATAGTCATTAATCCTAAAGCATAAGGTAAACCTTGAAAAAATAACGTAAAATCTGATTCTAGTTGTGTGACGTTAAAACCCGCAATTCTCAATCCTACAAAGGTAGTGCTAAATAAAGTTGCTACTAACAATAGCAATGCTAATCCTGGTTGAGTAATTTTTTCCGACTCACGTTGATGATCTTGTTTAACGGCTTGAGGATTCGGAACTAAAACAAAAAACGGTTTATCATTCATTCCTTCTTGGAATATGACTAAAAAGCGATCGCCAAATTGTCTCTCAATATTAGCTTTAATTTGGTTGTAAGCATCTCTAGCTATCGTTCGCAACTGTCCCCGACAAATTACTGCTTGGGGGCGATACTCAATATTTTGGACATAATATATAGACCAAGGAAAACAATTTCGCAGTTGACTTTCTTCTGCTAAATCAATAGGCCGGACTGGTGCTGTTTCCACTGGAGAATTATTATTTGATTGTCCTTGATTTTCTTCAACGTGATTTTGTGGAGCTACGGGTAATTGCCGACCTCTATTAAACAATAACCAGTACAACACTAAACAACCCCCTGATACTGCGAGAATTACGGCTGATGGAGGAGTTTGTTTGATACCATATATCAGCGTCCAACCAGTCAATACAAATGCAGGTGTCATCAAAACCAACCACAATAACCAGATAGGGGTGCTTGTAGCCCGTGCAACACTTTGCTGCATCATTAAATAAGTCAATAACCCCAGAACGAGGAGAAACCAAAATTCCATGTTACTTTCACCATGTTTGATAGAATGACTTACTTGTATTCTTTATTACAGATTTTTATTACAAGCAAGACTGCACGCCTTAATTTTTCAATCACAGTTAACAGCGATGGTAAATACACTGTAACCTGATTGTTCACCACTCCTGCTGTTTTAGTTTTTCCTTTATGTCTTCTTTGCCTCAACAGTCTAGTCATCAGACTAAACAACCACATTCCATCTTAACAAAAAGCCCGTCAACGGCAGAAAATCCCCTAAATTTGACAGCCAATAGTATTTTTGCTTTTCCACCTAATCGGGATACTTTAGGAGGAACATCTTACTTGATTGTCACAAATAAAGGTAACATTCTCATAGATTGCCCAGCATTGTCACAAATGAACCTAGATTTTTTGTCTTTGTATGGGGGAGTTAGATGGTTTTTTATCAGTCATCGTGGTGCTATTGGTAAAGCCACAGAATATCAGCAAATTCTCAATTGCGAAATTCTGATCCAAGAACAAGAAGCCTATTTATTACCGGGTTCAACTATCACCACGTTTACTGATCAATTCACTCTCAATGACACAACACAAATAATTTGGACACCTGGCCATTCTCCAGGCTCATCATGTCTATACTATCGTGAATTTGACGGCGTGTTATTTTCTGGTCGGCATTTAGTTCCTAACCAGCATGGTGAACCTGTGCCACTACGCACTGCTAAAACTTTTCACTGGACACGACAACTAAAAAGCGTTAAATTATTAAGCGATCGCTTCACATCACACACCTTAACTTATATATGCCCCGGTGCTAATATAGGTTACCTCAGAGGTAAACCCTACATAGAGCAAGCTTACCAAAAAATCACCAACTTGAATTTAGCCACTTTACAAGAAATCCAAGCAATCTTTTAATTGTCAATTGTCCATTGTCAATTGTCCATTATTTAACAGTTCTACGGCTGCTTGATATTGAACATCTGCCTTTGTGCCGATTTGTTCACGGTTAATTGATTGTTGGGGAATAATTTGATCTGGCTTAATTCCTAATTTATGAATATCTCGATGGTTAGGTGTTTCATATTTAGCAATTGTCACCGCCAAACCAGAACCGTCGGATAATTCAAACAAAGATTGAATTAAGCCCTTCCCAAAGGTCGTTTCCCCGACTAATTGGGCGCGATGATTATCTTGTAAAGCCCCTGCGAGAATTTCGCTGGCGCTGGCAGTTCCTTGATTAACGAGAATTACTAAAGGATCTGTTGTGAGCGCTGGACCAAAGGCTTCATAAGTTCCCTGAATGCCTTGACGATTGGCAGTGTAAACGATTGTCCCAGAGTCTAGCCATAAACGAGCCACTTCAATTCCAGCTTGTAAGAGGCCACCGGGATTATTTCTTAAATCAAGAATATAGGCAGACGCGCCTTTTTTTTCTAAAATAGAAATAGCGTGTGCCAACTCAGTAACGGCATTGGCACTAAATTGACTCAGAGCGAGATAGCCAATTTTAGTTCCCTGGGGGGATAATCGTAAATCAGACACAACAGGATTAAGAGCAATGCGATCGCGCACCAAGATAAATTCTTGATCTTTTTCTCCTTCTCTACCAATTAAAAGCGTGACAACACTGCCGCTTTGTCCACGCATTTGCGCCGCTGCTTCGTCAAGAGTTAGATTCTCTGTAGATAAGCCCTCAATCTTCAAAATGCGATCGCCTGGTTTTAAACCCGCTTTCTCGGCTGGAGAATCCTTGATAGGTGTAATTACTTCCAAACCACCACGTGGATTGAGAACAATTTGTAATCCCACACCTGTTAATTCTCCAGAAGTGCTAACTCGCAAGCTGCGGTACTTCTGAGGGTCAAGAAAACGGGTAAAAGGATCATCCAGGCTCTTGAGCATATCCTGAATTGTGGCATAAGCAGCTTCCTGGTTGGGAAAACGACCTTTCAAAGCTTTTTGTCGCACATCAAGCCAGTTTTGATGATTAAAAGTCCCATCCAGATAAGAACGGTTAACAATTCGCCACACTTGATAAACCAGTGTCTGTTCTGGGGTCAAAGCTGAAGCTGGAGGAATATATCCCCCAAACACCAAGCACAAAAGCAGTAGTAGTGAACATCCCAGCCGCCAAACCCGTTTATTAATGAACCCTAATTTCAGTTCCATCTCAGACTCAAATTCCCTAAAACTTTCTGTAATGCTTGTGTTGTTGATGAAATCTATCTCTTGATTATGTTACTTTTCTTATAGAAGAAGTGCATTCTTCTCATAAAGTTGCTAGTCCAACTTGATGAGATGTCCATTCTTCCTGATCAACGATAAAATCTTCTTTGGGGTCAACATTGTTAGATTTGACTTGCAAAGACGACAAGACAGGAAGATTTCTCAAACATAGGGTGAGTTACACCCAAATTCACGCTCGTGGACAAACAGAAGCCCATTCTCTTGGATGAAGCGAGAAGCGAACCCTCTAACTGAGGTTAGTTGAATAGTTATACCTGACTAAGCTTCGCATAACAAAACTTATCAACCGCAATCTATTTTTAGGACTTTAGGATTGTATGGCCAACGTTTATGACTGGTTCGAGGAACGCTTGGATCTCCAAGAAATTGCTGATGATATCACCACCAAATACGTTCCTCCCCACGTTAACATTTTCTACTGTTTAGGTGGAATTACCCTAGTTTGCTTCCTAATCCAGTTTGCAACTGGATTTGCGATGACATTCTATTACAAACCTACAGTTGCTGAAGCTTTTTCATCCGTAGAGTACATCATGAATGAAGTCAACTTCGGTTGGTTAATTCGCTCCATTCACCGCTGGTCAGCCAGCATGATGGTATTAATGATGATTCTCCACACCTTCCGCGTTTACCTGACCGGTGGATTCAAAAAGCCCCGCGAAC
>JANMGZ010000491.1:0-3922 GCA_031374905.1 Dolichospermum sp. OTE_70_metabat_362_sub | reverse complement strand
AGTCGGCTAGTAATTTCACCACTGCGACGGGATTCATAATAATTTAAGGGTAATTGCAGCAGTTTACGACCAAATTCCAAAACTAAACCCAATTGTAATCTTTGTCCAAAATGAGAAATCATTAAGGCTTGAAATACTTGTAAACCTCCACCAAATAAACTCATAACTACGACGGCAGAAACTACAACAGTGAGTAATTGCACATCTCCACGCACGAGAACATCATCTGTCAATAATTGAATTAAAACAGGAGTTCCTAGAGCTAATAAACCCAGGACAATATTAATCATTAAAACCTGAGTTAATAACCCACGAAAGGGTAAAATCCGGTAAAAAAACCGCGTGATACCACCTTTTGATTGTTCTTGGGGTTGTTCAAAAAAGCGGTCTGGATCTGGCTCTAATAAGAGCATTACCCCATTCCAAGCATTGGTTAATTCTTCTTTTGTCAGATAACGAAGTCCCACAGCCGGATCGGCAATAACGTATTTTTTGCCTTTTTTACCATATAAAACTACCCAATGATAGCCTTGCCAATGGATAATTGCAGGTAATGTAATTTCTGTAATTCTGTCTATGATTTCTGGAGAAGCTTTGACGGCTCTAGCATTGAAACCGAGATTTTCTGAGCCGCGTTTTAAACCTAATAATGTTGTTCCTAATTGTCCAGTTCCCACAGCTTCTCGGCTTTTAATCATGCTTAAAAAGCGTCCATAGTGCTTGGTAATAGAAACTAAACAAGCGGCTCCACAGTCTTCTTCACTTAACTGTAAAGTACACTGATAATTTTGATGATTTTTAAAGATATTGAACATAATTATTCAGAGAAGTTTAGTAGATTGGTTTGACGACAGGAAACCCAACTTGATTAAAGTCTTTTTTTCATTGTGCTGTTTTTATCGAGTGATACTGTTACTTAACCAAACCTACATCCTTATTTATAAATTGGTGAGTAATTTACTTTTTCTGAGAATAAATTGCATCACAGTTTCTTGACGAGAAATAATATCAGCGCGTCCTTCCATACCAGATTTGAGATCACATACATGATTTCCTTTTTCTAAAAATAGATTTTGTGGTTCAATATTTACTTCATAAGTAGCTACCTGGGGTGTGCTAATAATGGAATTATTTTGGGGAATTGCTAAAATATCTGCTCCAATTGTTTTTACAGTTCCCTTGAGAGTTCCATAGTCTGGATAGGGACAAGCCGAAACCTGCATTTGCACTATTTGACCAGCTTTTACTTTGTCAATATCTTTAGCAGAAACTTGAGCTTTAATGATTAAAGGAGCATCCACAGGAGCAATTTGAGCAAGAGCTTCACTGAGTTGTACAACCTGTCCAGGATTGCGAAGTTTGAGTTGCATGAGTGTGCCATTAGCTGGGGAACGAATCACACTTTTATTTAACTCATTTTCTAATTGTTGTAATTCTTGATGAGTGCGAATTTGTTGTTTTTGTAATTCTAACCGTTGCTGAATTAATGTTTCTCGTTCTTTTTTTAAAGCGGCTAAATTGCCTTCCCCCTTGGCTTTTTCTTGTCTAATTCTTTCTAATGCAACTGTGACATTGGCATTACTGGGATTAACGGCAATTTTAGCTTTTTGTAAATTAATTTGGGCTAATTTAACAGCTTGCTCTTTTTCTTCTTGGAGATTTTTAGTAGTAGATTTAGCTTGTTCTAATTTGGCTTGAGCCGATGTAACAGCTTGTTCTTTTTCTTCAATTAAACTCCGAGATATTGCTCCTGATTCAACTATACTCTGTAAGCGATCGCGTTGTAAAATAGCCAATTTTAAGGCTGCTTCTGCTTCTTGGATAGTGGCTATTAATACCCTTTCTTTTTGTAATCTTGCTAGTTGCTCATTTGCTAAATTTATCGCTATTCTAGCTTGTGTCATTTCCGCACCAGCTTTAATTTGCTGATCTTTATAGTTGCGTTCAGTTCCAGCTAATTCAGCTTGTACAGCTATAATTGTTCGCTCATTTAAGTTAGTTTGAGCAATTATTTGAGTATTGATTTGATTAATTTGAGCATCAATTTGAATAAGTTGTAATTGACTTTGCTGGATAGTATTTTGCAGTTGTCTTTTTTGAGATTGCAGTTGGGAGTCATCAATATAAGCAATTATTTCTCCCTTATTTACTAGCTGATCTTGTTTAACGACAATTCTTTTGACAGTTCCCGTCATTGCAGATTCAACTAACCGTAATTCTCCCAATGGTCGGATAGTTGCAGGGACTTTAACTGTGATGTTGTAATAGAGGACAGAAGTAAGACTCACAGCCACTACAAACATACTAATCATCACCCCCCCACCGATATGAATCCATTTACCGATATGAGGGAGAAACTCATTAGCTTCTAGTATATGCAAATCCTCTGTAGTTGAGTTATTTAAATTATACGGAGAATTGTTATTTTGACTCTGTAAGGAGTTCACGGTATTACACCTTTGATGAGGGCTAAAATAGTCTCACCTAAGATAGAAATTACTACTATCATGCAGCCAAAAAGTAACTATCTAAGGTAAGAAATTGACAGAAATAAAAACAATTAAATTTCTCTATTTACATTGTGAAAATTAATTTTATGATCGGTTATAATTTAGTGAAGGGGGTAGAGATAGTTATGCCCTAGTTGTGGGAGTTGCCTTTCTCAAATCTTCGGCGCGGATTAAGCGTGAAGAAAATGGGGGGAGAAGAATCAAACTTTCTCAAAGTCCTCACTTACGTTGAGCAAGTTATTCTCATCTCCTCTAACCCCCTTTATTGTTTAAAAAAGTTGTTGACTAGTAGTGCAGAGCGGCGAAAATAACTAACCATTAAAAATCTCTAAAAAGCTGGTGTAATTTGCTTTTTTGATGTTTCTGTTATTCATTTTCGATTCCACTCTGCGGTACTAGTTGAGTCCTGCTTTGAAATTAGGAAACTTATAGCAATATCTTTGCCAAATGGAAAAAACCTTGATTTGGAGGTTGGGTTGGGGAACATTTAAGTTCGCGGATCAATAGCATTGAAACCCAAAAAGTGCGTTGGGTTTTGCTTTGCTTAACCCACACTACATAGAATAGGCGAAGGTATTGTTATAGGCTTACTAGCCCGTACTTACGCAAGAACCCCTAGAGTTCCAGTTGAATTTGCAACTGGAGGTAGAGGTAATGGAGTGGCAATTGCAGGTGTAGGTGGAGCAATACCGCCAGCGCCGTCGCCTGGTAATACGGCTGGACCTAAAGCTCCGACACCAGCAGGAAGGTCTGCACCTAAACCCAAGAAATCTTGTCCCGCAGTCAGGATAGTATTAGACTTACCAGCGGAACTAGCAGTGCTACCTTGAGGACCGGAGACGCTTGATCCCATTAACAGCGATCCCTTGTTAGCATAGTTACTAGCAGCTAGTTCAAAGTCAGCCCCACCAGTAATTATCTCTTGTTGTTGATCAGATAAAGCAACAAGTAAACCGGATGCATTAATTTGATTTGACACAATTATTAGCCTCACTTACGTAATTAGGTGTTTCACCACCCAACAACTTAACTATAAGCATTGTTGCCTAATAATTCATAAACCTACGGGTAGAAAGTAAAGTTTTTAAATTTACCTCTAAAAGTAGAGACAAAATAGTTTTTGATTACTAAGATAGTATTATTCAAAGATTATTTATTTTAGAAAATACGCATCGTCTTAATTGTTAATTTTAGTCAAACTTAGCTAAATTGCGTCATTTATTGAGCTTTGTTTACTGAATAATAAAATCGATCTCTATATTTATGGGAGATTTGTAATTCTCGGAAAATCATTTTAATAATATTAGAAATTGTTCAGTAATTTGAGATCGGTCGGGGGCCTCCTTCGCGTGCAGCTCGGCCATGCGCCAGTTGTTCAGGTACTGCCCGCCGCGCATGGTGTCGGAAAAGTG
>JANMGZ010000476.1:0-5349 GCA_031374905.1 Dolichospermum sp. OTE_70_metabat_362_sub | reverse complement strand
GCTTCAGCAAGTGCTTCTAAATGAAAAGCCACATTTTTAAGTGCCATTTCAATTTCGTTACTGTAAGGAAGACTTTTCCATCTTGGAGTGGTGGCATGATTTAAAGCAGTTGTATCCAAGTAGCGGGCAAAAACTAGCAATTTTTCGGAATCTGTTGTGGCTGTTGCCAAATTTGCCAAAAATTCTTGAGGTGTCATAGATTTGCCAAAAAAGAATAAGAGTCTTATAAATCGGTCAATTCTCTGAGCATAAGTGCTGTAATCCCCAAAAATCTGTTCAAAATATTAACGAATAGTTGATATAGCGGTTATTGGTTGAGTGAAATACAAGAACCCCCTCCCCGCAAGCGAAGAGGGGGCTTATAACTGTATCTCATTCAAGTGCATACCGCTATAATTGACAACTGATTCCTTATTTGAGGACAAAATTTAATTTTTCTAATAATTCTTCATTAGTATAGGGTTTTGATAAAATTGCTGCGACGTTAACTTCATTACGTGACTCTATCATATTCTCTATATTGCATCCACTACAAGCAATTATTGGCACATGAGGGTTGATTTCTTTTAACTTGTAAATGGCAGAATTTCCATTCATTCCTGGCATCATTATATCCATTAATACTACTCTGATTTGATCCTGGTATTGAGAGTAAATAGCGATCGCTTCTATGCCGTTTTTAGCAGTGATAACTTGATAGTTGTAGGCTTCTAAAACTGTTATGGTCACTTCCCTAATCTCAGCTTCATCATCTACTAATAAAATTAGTTCTCTCTGTCCTTGACATATTTCTTGATGATCAGATTCTAAAACCGCAACTTCTTGGTTTACTGATGGTAAAAATATTTGAAATACGCTACCGAGTCCAACTTGACTTTCAACATTAATAAATCCCTTATGGCTTTTAATAATTCCTAACACTGTTGATAGTCCTAATCCTGTACCTTTACCAAAATCCTTAGTAGTAAAAAATGGCTCAAATATTCTTTCTAATATTTCCGGTGACATTCCCATCCCTGTATCTCTAACCGTAATCACAGTATAATTCCCAACTTTAGCATCATGATTTATGTGCATCATCTCTTCATTAAGATACAAGTTTTCTGTAGAAACGGAGAGATATCCACCATTGGGCATAGCATCAGCCGCATTAACTACTAAGTTCATTAATACTTGATACAGTTGAGTTTTATCCGCAGAAATCGTCCCTAATTTAGGATAAAGATGGGTAGAAAAAGTGATAGACCTAGAAGATGTTTGACTGGCAAACTGGATAATATCGTTGATTAAATTATTAATCTGTACAATCGTCTGTTTGCCTTCAACACCTTTGGCAAAGGATAACAATTGTTTGACTAAAGCTGCGCCCTGTTTCGCATTATTTTCAATAATTGTCAGCATTTGCTGACGACGATCTTTATCTTTCTCTGCCGATAATCTACTTTTGAGTAATTGAGCAGATGCTAAAATGGGTGTCAATATATTATTGATATCATGGGCAATACCACCGGCTAAAGTCCCAATACTTTCCATTCTTTGAGCGCGGAAAGACTGCTCTTCTCGTTGTTTATTTTCTGTAATATCAGTATCTACTGTGAGAATAGATTTAGGTTTTCCGTCAGCTTCTAACATTAATGTCCAGCGACTTTGAACAATAATTAGTCGGTTTGATTTTGTGCGTTTGCGTAACTCACCCTCCCAATTTCCTGATTTAACTACAGTTTTTAGGGCAATTATCTCTTGTTCATGGGAAGTTGAATCGTAAAAAATATCCTTGGGATTCTTACCCTCAACTTCCTGACGTTGCCAACCATATATCCTTTCTGCCCCCTGATTCCAAAAGACGATTTGAGCTTGAAAATCTCGGACAAAAATTGCATCAGTAGCAATATCTAACAGGGCAGCTTGTTCATATATTTGTTCTTCCGTTTGTTTACGTTCAGAAATGTCTCTAGTTGTGCCAATCATACGGATTGGCTGATCATTTTCGTCATAGTAAACTTTTCCTGTACAACTCAACCAATGGAGAACACCATCACAATCCACTCTGCGATGTTCACAGAAAAAATCAACTTTTTTCACAATGGAATGAGTGACACAGCTTTGAAAATGCTGACGGTCTTCAGGATAGATTAAATTGAGAAAGTCTTCACTACTAGGACAGGAAGTATTCAGAGGTAAACCATACATTAAACCCATGGTAGGAGACCAGAGAGTTTCATTGGTTTGGATATGCCAATCCCATATCCCAATATTACCTGATTCTAATGCTAAGGTGAGTCGGGCTTCACTTTCTTGTAAGGACGCTTGAATCTGTTCTCGTTCTATGATTTCTTGTTGCAATCGCTCGTTGGCAATCACTAATTCTGCTGTGCGTTCTTTTACCCGATTTTCTAGGATATCGCTATCTTGACGAAGTGCTGCTTCTAATTTTTTGCTGTCACTAATATCAGATATTGACCATAAACAACCAGTCTGTTTTCCCTGACTATCAAAAATAGGATTTACTCTCACAATAGCAGGAAAGAGTAAACCTTTGCGGGACTGAAAATTCATTTCCCATTCTTGTAAATTATGCAGTTTTTGTAACCGAGATACAAATTGAGAACGATATTCTTTAGCAATAAAAACTACTAATGGTTTGCCAATAAGATGATCTTGACGGACAGATAGTAAGGATTCTACCCCATGATTAGCTTGCTGAATTACCCCTAAAGTATTAGTTACTAAATAACCATTAGGTGCAAATTCAAATAGATTTTGATAACGCTGTCGTTCTGCTTCAGTAATTTCTCGAGAAAAAATCAGTTGTTCATTTTGTTGGCGGAGTTCTTCTTCGGCAATTTGCAGTTCTTCTAGAGTTTCTTGAAGTTCTCGATTAATTTTTATATTCTCATCAATCGGTATTCTTGCCCATCGTTGTAAATCATCATGAGTTTGCTTACGGATTACTTCTAATTGTTGATTAATTGCGGTATGTTCTGTGTTAGGATCTAGCAAATCTTCCTGCAATGTCTTAACCACACCAATCATTTTTTCTATATTTAAGGCTTGCAGTAAGTTGGCTTCAGTGACAATGCCCATTAAGTTGTCTTCATCATCTACTATTGGTAAATGCTGAATACAATGCTGCTGTAAAAGGGCAAACACTGTCAAAATATGCTCAGATGCTGAATATTTGAGCGTAATTAGCGGCTGAGTCATCACGTCCGCCATTTTCACGGCTGATAAATTGATATTTAAGGTAATTACTCTTAATATATCTTTAATAGTAAATATTCCTAGTAACTGCTTTGCCTTTACTACTAAAATATAATCATTTGCTTTATGAATTAGATTATTAACCTTTTGTTGATTTATCAGATTAATACCCTCCATCACCCAACTATCAGGACTAATAGTTAAGGGAAAATAATCAATAACTTGATATAAATAAGGTAAATTAATTAATTGCCTGTCAAAGCCGTTATTTAAGGAGTCCAATGGGTTTTCCTGATTAGTAGATGATGCTGTAGCTAATGTCATACCGATAAAACTCTGCTTTCTCAGTAGTTAATAAATTTGATAGATATGGACAGCAAGGGTTTTGGCTAAATTGAGAAAAGTTATTTTTATGAAGATATTAAGTACAATGTGACATATTCACTCTTCGTAATATTTAGATATTATTTAATTTTTAGATGGTTAATTACATTGTATCCTGAAAACTTTATATATGAAACTTTAATTTTCTAAATATTTCCAATATTGAGTATTGACTATTTAAATATATATTTTTGTAAAGTTATTTGTTTTTTACCAAGAATGTAAAGCCCGTAGTTGTGGTGTTTTCTTGATTTGATGGGCTTGCATTCTGGTGAGGACATCATCTAAAATCCCTACAGCTTCAATAATATAATCACCCTTATTCAGCATCACACATTCTGCCCGTTCTGACATGGCAGCATCAGTGATTTCTGCCCGTGAGGGCATTCCATGTTTGACGAGGTTTTCTAACACTTGAGTTGCCCAAATTACGGGGATATGGGCAGCTTCACATAACCATAATATTTCTTCTTGAATTTCCGCCAGCCGTTGATAACCAATTTCCAGTGCTAAGTCTCCTCTAGCAATCATAATTCCCAAGGGTTGTTTACCAGCGGCTTGAATAATTAATTCTGGCAAATTACTCACGGCTAAGGGCGTTTCTATTTTGGCAACTATGGCAGGTAGGGGACAATTATCTGGTAATCTTGCGGCTAATTCTTGTTGTAAAAGCTGAATATCTTCAGCCATTTGCACATAGGAATAACCGATAATATCAACTTGATTAGCGTGGGTGGTGATAAAGTCTAAATCCTGTTTATCTTTTTCTGTTAATGAATTTAAGTGTAAGTTAGTTTCAGGAAAATTGATCCCCTTCTCAGGTAGTATTTTCTCACCATTGACACGGGCATGGGTGATTTTTAACCATATTCCCTCAGACGTAATTGACTCCACACAAGCACCAATACGTCCATCATCAATCCAAACTATTGTGCCAATTTGAAGTTCTGTTAATACTTCGGGAATTGTACAACTAATTTGGAAATATTCAGAATCAATAGTCGTGGGTAAATCACTGGTAAGGAGGAGAGATTCACCTTTAAATATTCGTTGTTTGGGACTGGGGGTAAGGGCAAATTTAATTCTGGTTTTGGGACCACTCAAATCCATGAGAACTTTGCAAGCAGATCCTAATTCTAATTCTGCTTGTTTGACATGATTAATCATTGCTAACCATTCAACGGAGGTATCATGGGCGCAATTAATTCTCACACAATTTGTCCCTTGCCGAATGATATCCCGCACAAATTCGTAATTGGTAGCGGCTGCATTTGGTAACGTTACCATGATTCTGACGCGACGATGATCGAGGGTGTTGCCAAATATATCTTCGGTATTTTGTTGCAGTAAGTGATCGCCTTCAAAAAATGCGTCTAAAGGTGGATGTATAATCATAGAACCATTATCTGTGCGACAAACTGCCTGTAAGGTGGCAATCACCGCATCTAAAGTTGGTAAAACTTTAGCTTCTATCCTCCCTAAAGAAGACAAACCCCAAGGCATTAAAGCCGCTTGCAGTTGTCGTAAATCGTGTCTTCTCAGTGCCAAATAATAGGCAAGATTGAGACTACTTTTAATAAAAGATTTTCGGTGAATTTGTTTTTTCCATCTTTGAAATATTTCCCTGCCTTCTTCATCAACAGATTGACGAAGTTCCTGTAATGTGGTAAGTAAAATGTAAGGATTTGATAGATCCAATTCTGTATTTTTTATCTCTATATCAGTAGATTGCATATCATTAATTCAACTCTACAAATTTAAAAT
>JANMGZ010000469.1:0-3143 GCA_031374905.1 Dolichospermum sp. OTE_70_metabat_362_sub | reverse complement strand
CCTTGAGAATCAGCACTTGGCCCGCCCCAAATTGTCAAAATATCTAGCCTATATCCAGATTTGATATTAACTACACGGGGTTCAACTCGCCATAGTAGCTTTTCTTGAGATTTACCTAAATTATTATTAATCGTTCTTCTTCCCAAATTGCCTACTTGCTGATTAGCTTCTAGTAACCATTTTTCTACTTCTGACCAAGGTTTATTGGCAATTTGTTGATTAACTAAGGGTTGCAGTTTATTTAGAATCAAATCACCAGTTTTCGGCTTTCGTGCTGGTGGTTCTAATCTAATCACAAAAGCACTTTTTTGAAAGTTGTCTGCGCGTAAACTAGGATATTCTTTTAACCATTTATCCATGACGAAGTAAAACTGAAGCCAACAACTAATTAGCATACACCAAGCTAACAAAACTACAACTTTTTGGCGATCTTGCAATTTAGGAAGTTTCGCTTTTGCTGATCTTCCACCTGTACCTTCAAAGAAGTTAGGTATGGCTGTAACTATAGCGGCTATTGTCGGCCAAATAACTATCGTATTCGATGTTAATCCATTTTCCTGATGTCCAAAGGCAAAGACACTAACCAAAAAGCCCGTGATTACTGCCCCCACTGGCATAAAAGTTCCTGGAACTCTCAAAGGATCATCAGTAGTATACCAAGCTGTTCCTGCCAATAAAAATAGCCAACCACAAAAGGCAATAATGTCTTTGATATACCCTATGGCAAAATATGATATTCCCCAAGAAAAAATACTCAAATAAATCAATGTTTGCCATGAGTATGCTTTAGCAGGTGTCAAAAATTTTTGTACTCCGGCAAATAAATCTTGGGTATATTTAAATATGCCAAATACCTCTTTAAACAATGAGTTCATTGGATTACCTCTAATTTAATTTAATTAATAAAGTGATGAATATAATATTATTCATTTTAGCGAGAGCGAATTAGCATAATGAATGTTATGGCACTATAACTGAGTGAATTTGCGATCAAGGTTGCAGTTATCAAACTAGTATTTTGCAACTTAGCAATATTCATATAACTAGCTCTTTGCTGCGAGGAAATGATTTCTGTTTCTGTTTTTTTTCCTCCTTCATCCATGAAAATTATGAATATCTTCATTAGTAAAAATTTTACTAAAAAACTTGATATAAAAATAGTAAATGATAATAAAACTATCATTGTGCCAATACTAGGATCTTGCAGTTTATTAAAAAATACATAATTAATCAATTCGGCTTTAATAGCGATAGGTAACATTGGTTCGATCATGAAAAACACAATCCAGCCAATTACACTAGAAAAAACATTTAAGGCAATAGCATAAAAAATGCTAGTTCTTTTATCAAACTTCAGCCATTTATTCAGAACATAAGCTTCTATCGGAATGGCAGCTAGTAAGAATAATATTTCAAAAAATATCGCCCCAATCGGCAAAATTATGGGTAGTGATAATTCATCAGACATAATGGTAACAACAAGAAGATTTTAGGAGTTAGAACCCCGACTTCTTCAAGAAGTCGGGGTTCTGAAGATGAGGTTTTTTTGACTTAGTTGTACAGAGTATAACTGAAAGAATACGGATAATCGGCAATTATCTCATTGTTCTGACATTTATGATCTGGGTATACCCGGATCTTTAGATTAATTTTATTAATACATCTATTAATCTTTAATACGTAGGGATAAAACCGCACATCCTAGACTCCAGTTTCGTTAAGATAAGGGATTGCCACTTTATAGCTTTTCAAAATATGACAAGGAACGGTATCGGTATTCGCACAGCGCAAGTGCGTTCTGAGCGGCTTACGGGTCAAATTCACGTCTATGATGGTCTTGGGAAAGGTAAGTCCCAAGCGGCTTTAGGGGTGGTTTTGCGCTCGATTGGTTTGGGAATCAATACACCCTGTGATTCTAACCGCGTTTTATTGCTGCGGTTTCTAAAGGGGCCAGAACGGGATTATGATGAAGATGGAGCGATCACTGCTTTACAGCGAGGGTTTCCCCATTTAATTGATCAGGTTCGCACAGGAAGGGCAGAATTTTTTGGACATGATCAGATTACACCTTTTGATAGAACAGAAGCTGCGCGGGGTTGGGATGTAGCCAAAGGAGCGATCGCATCCGGTTTATACTCAGTGGTTGTTTTGGATGAAATTAATCCGGTTTTGGATTTGGGTTTGCTATCAGTAGATGAAGTAGTAAATACTTTAAAATCTAAACCTCAAGAATTAGAAATCATCACAACTGGACGCGCTGCACCGCAACAATTATTAGACATTGCGGATTTGCACTCGGAAATGAAACCCCACCACCACCCCACAGCCGCAGAACTTTTCATTGAAGGGATTGAAATTTATACGGGTGCAGGTAAGGGTAAATCTACTAGTGCTTTAGGTAAGGCTTTGCAAGCTATTGGCAGAGGTATCAATCATCCTGGCTCTACCCGTGTATTAATTATGCAGTGGCTCAAAGGTGGTAGTGGTTATACTGAAGATGCAGCTATAGCCGCTTTGCAGCAATCCTATCCAGAAGTGGTAGATCATCAACGTTGTGGACGTGATGCTATTGTTTGGCGAAATTCTCGCCAAGGTTTAGACTATATAGAAGCGGAAAGAGGTTGGGAAATTGCCAAAATTGCGATCGCTTCCGGAGTGTATAAAACTATTATTCTCGATGAACTCAATCCCACGGTTGATTTAGAATTGTTACCTGTTGATCCAATTGTGCAAGCCCTACTACGGAAACCTCGTAATACAGAAGTTATCATCACGGGCCGCTGTCAAAACCAGCCCGCTTATTTTGATTTGGCTAGTATTCACTCTGAGGTGTACTGTCATAAACACTATGCAAATCAAGGTGTAGAACTAAAACGAGGAGTAGATTTTTAAATTAATCAATTCAATGCAATTTTTGATGTGTATGATAGCATCATGGCATGACCTTAAGGGTCGAAATCCGTAGCTTAAACACAATTAATTAATGTTAATGCAGGATAAGTCCTGAAACTAACCTTCATCCCTTAGACAAAGCACAGGTGTGTCCTCATGAGTCGGACACACTTTCAAGGGTTTTCGACATTTATCTTATAAGTCAGATGATTGAAGTTTAGAAAATTTCGGCAAAGTTTTTCTTACAATAT
>JANMGZ010000441.1:0-11410 GCA_031374905.1 Dolichospermum sp. OTE_70_metabat_362_sub | reverse complement strand
CAAAAAGAAATTCCAATTTTCCCGTTCTTGTTCCCGCAAGGGTAACTGCGGACTCATATTAATCGCCTTCAGGGTGGGTTCTGCTTTGTTTTTAGCAGGGCAGACACTCACGCAAATTTCGCAGCCTGTACAGTCTTCTGGTGCTACCTGAATGGTGAATTTCTGGTTAGCAAAATCCTTATCTTTGGCTTTAGTTGATTTGAAAGATATGGGTGCATTGACTAATTCACTGGGTTGATAAACTTTCGCACGAATCGCAGCGTGAGGACAAACCATTACACATTTACCGCATTGAACGCAGACATCAGCTTCCCATACCGGAATTTCTTCCGCAACGTTGCGTTTTTCCCATTTTGCAGTTCCACTGGGAAAAGTTCCGTCAGCAGGTAAAGCACTCACAGGTAAATCATCACCTTCCCAGACCATGATTTTGCTAAGAACATTCTCAACAAATTTGGGTTTGGTAATTGCTAATTGCGTTTCTTCCCTATTACCTATTACCAATGACCTATTACCAACTTCATGGAGATTTTCTAGAGTGTTGTCTACCGCTTTCAAATTCATTTTGACAACTTCTGCGCCTTTTTTACCATAAGTCTTTTCTATGGCTTGTTTGATTTTACTAATGGCTTCTTTTTCTGGCAGTACCCCCGCTAAAGCAAAGAAACACACTTGCATGATAGTGTTAATTCTGTGTCCCATGCCACTATTTTTGGCTACTTGACTAGCGTTAATAGTGTAAACTTTCAGGTTCTTGTCAATAATATGCTGTTGGACTTTTGAAGGTAGATTTTCCCAAACCTGATCAGCATCATAAGGACTATTTAACAACAAAGTCGCCCCAGGTGCAGCAGCTTTTAAAATATCAATGCTTTCCACAAATCCCCAATGGTGACAACCAATAAAATTAGCTTTGTCTATCAGGTAAGTTGAACGAATTGTTCCAGTTCCAAACCGCAAGTGAGAAACTGTCATTGAACCGGATTTTTTGGAATCATAAACAAAGTAACCTTGGGCGTTATTTTCTGTGCCTTCACCGATAATTTTGATCGAGTTCTTATTTGCCCCCACTGTACCATCTGAACCCAAACCATAGAACATGGCACGAACTACATGATCTGGTTCTGTGGAGAAATTGGGGTCAAAATTCAAAGAAGTGAAACTGACATCATCATTAATCCCAATTGTGAAATGATTCTTGGGTTTAATTTGGGTAAGATTATCAAAAATACTCTTCACCATAGCGGGAGTAAATTCTTTAGAAGAAAGTCCATATCTTCCGCCAATGATTTTGGGAAATGTAGTTTTTTTCCAACCTTCATAAATAGCTGTCACCACATCTAAATATAATGGTTCTCCTGCACTTCCGGCTTCTTTGGTTCTATCAAGAACGGCAATAGATTTGACACTATTTGGTAATGCTTCTATAAATCTAGCGACATCAAACGGACGAAAAAGTCGCACTTTGATAACTCCAACTTTTTCCCCTTGGTTGTTGAGATAATCTACGGTTTCATGGACAGTTTCGCAACCAGAACCCATAATCACAATTACTCTTTCTGCGTTTGGTGCGCCATGATATTCATAAAGTTTGTAATATCTGCCTGTGCGTTCTCCAAACTTATCCATAATTTTTTGAACAATATCAGCACAAACATTGTAATAAGGGTTTGCACCTTCACGAGATTGAAAGTAAACATCGGGGTTTTGGGCTGTTCCTCGTATTACTGGTTTATCTGGATTTAAGCCGCGTTGACGATGTGCAAATACTAAAGATTGGGGAATGAAAGATTGTAAATCTTCATCTGCTAATAACTCAACTTTTTGGACTTCATGGGATGTTCTAAACCCATCAAAAAAGTGCATAAATGGCACTCTTGCTGATAAAGTTGCTGCATGAGAAATCAGTGCAAAATCATGACTTTCCTGCACAGAAGCTGAACACAAAAAAGCGAAACCAGTCGCCCTAGCAGCCATGACATCACTATGATCACCGAAAATAGATAAAGCGTGGGTAGCTAAAGAACGGGCGGAAACATGAAGTACAAAACTGGTTAATTCTCCGGCAATTTTGTATAAATTAGGAATCATTAATAACAATCCCTGAGAAGCGGTGAAAGTTGTACTTAATGCCCCTGTTTGTAATGCCCCATGGACAGCAGCAGCAGCCCCTCCTTCGCTTTGCATTTGGGTGACGCTGGGAACTGTACCCCATAAATTGGGTTTATTTTCCGACATCCAAGCATCAGCCCATTCACCCATATTTGAAGATGGGGTGATAGGATAAATAGCAATTACTTCGTTTAATTTATAAGCTACACGGGCAACGGCTTCGTTACCATCAATTGTGGCATAAGATTTGGGCATAATTTTCCTTACTGTCTCTTTTGTGGTTGTTTAAACTGTATGCAGAGAAACCAAAAAGATAAGCATTAGAAATAGCTAAAGTCAGGAAGTTAATTTGTGATGTTTTTTACGGTTGTATGAATTGGGAATTATGAGTTATAAATTATTTTGACTTTTAGCCAATATTTCAATTATAGCAAATGGTAAATATTCTATTTATATTAATATTGTACTCAAGATTTATTATCTTTAATTTATCAAGGGTTGATGATTTTCATGGGGTGGAGGTGCGGGAGGTTTTTTAAATGCAGAATTTTTCGATTATTACATCGCGTTGGTAAAACTTTGCTATAATAGTATCTGTTCTGGA
The DNA here is from genome assembly GCA_031374905.1 of Dolichospermum sp. OTE_70_metabat_362_sub. Taxonomy (GTDB): domain Bacteria; phylum Cyanobacteriota; class Cyanobacteriia; order Cyanobacteriales; family Nostocaceae; genus Dolichospermum. The sequence continues at coordinate 8,694 of JANMGZ010000441.1, read as the reverse complement.
AAAATATCTCACAAAAATATGAATAACACATCTCTAAAAGAAGAAACTGCCTTTAAACGCATCTCAGCAATTGTCAAAAATCTGATTGCTAATAACAGTGTATATCAAGAAAGATTGACACAAGACAAAATGATTCAGAAAATGTACGAACTTTTTACTAAACCAAATTCTGGTGATGATATAGACACAATTGCTGAAGATGACTTAACAGAAAGAATTAATCAAATTTTAGTAGTACACGCAATGGCAGGTTTATTAGATGATTTCACACCAGAAGAAATGGCAATATTTGATGAAGCTGTGAAACGGAAATAAGTAAATGACATATCTATTAGATACTAACATAGTTACAGCAATTATCAAGCGTGAGCCAAAAATAACTACTAAGTTAGAAATTGTTAATCGTTACAATCAAAAACTTTTTATTAGTGGAATGACTTATTATGAAATTAAAAGAGGTCTTTTAGCAATAAAAGCTACGAGAAAATTAATTGATTTCGAGAAGTTATCTCATGAATATAAAATATTGCTATTAGATGATATGGCAATATTTCAAAAAGCGTCAGAAATCTATGCTGATTTAAAACAAAGAGGTTTACCAATTCAAGACGCAGATATATTTATAGCAGCTACAGCTATTATTCACAATTTAATTCTGGTTTCTCATGATTCTGATTTATTAAGAATCAAAGATTTACAATTAGAAAATTGGTTAAAGGAAGAATTAAATTAAGTTGTTTTTAATCAACCGTTTTTGTAAAGCCACAACAACAGCCTGAGAGCGATCGCTAACTTCTAGTTTGTGTAAGATAGTATGGACGTGTACCCTGACTGTTCCCGGTGTAATATAGAGTGCAAGAGCAATTTCTTGATTAGTTTTTTCCGCTGCCAAAAGTGATAGAATTTCTAGCTCTCTTTGTGTTAGTTTATTCGCAGGTTTTGAGCTATTTTCTGAATCAAACTGGTGATGATCTGATGCAAACGTAGAACGAATTTCCTTAGTTGCTGTTTCATCCCACCAAGATGCCCCAGATGCCACAGAACACAGAGCTAATAACAATTTTTCAGCCGCCACACCTTTGAGACAATAACCTTGAGCACCCACTTCAATTAACCGTGTAATCAGAGATTTTTGAGAATGGGAAGTGAGAACTAAAACTGGCAAATTAGGATATTTTTGTTTAATTTGGTGACAGGCTTCAATACCCCCAATTCCTGGTAATCCTATGTCTAAAAGAACAACATCCAGAGAATGCTGATTGACTAACTCAATGGCTGTTTCACCATCTTCCGCTTCGGCGATAATCTCCAAACCAGTTTCCTGCTGCAATCGCACACGCAAGCCTAAACGGAAAAGTTCATCATCCTCTACTAGGAGGATTTTTATAGGGGTAGAAGACATCTGATGTTATTTAACACTTAAATGGTAAAACGGGTAGCTTGAAAGCAAAAATAGTGCCATTGGGAACTCTGTTTTCTGCCCATATTATACCCTGATGAGCTTCAATAATTTGCCGAGATAAATAAAGTCCTAATCCCGAACCTTTAGCTTGACGTTGGGAAAGCCCACCACTATAGCTATTTCCTTGGTAAAATCTTTCAAATAAGTGGGAAAATTGTTCAGGTTGGATACCTGCACCTGTATCTAAAATTTTCACAACTTGATAGGAAGTTTGAGGTTCTAAAACTATTTCAACATGATCACCGCGTCGAGAATGGTTGATAGCATTAATCAGGAGATTACTAAAAACTCGTTGCAGTTGCAAAGCATCACCCTTAACCCAGAGCGATCGCTTCCAATCGGAGTTACCATAGTTTAATGATAGATGAATCCGACGATTTGCCGCTAATTCGATTAAAGTCGCTGTTGCCGTTTCTGCTAAGATACTTAAATCCACAGGAGCTAAATCCAGTTTTAAGCCTTCAATATCATTGCGATAAACATCTAACAAAGTTTCTAATAAATCTAAAGAAGTTTCATGGCTACGTGCCATTGTCGCCAAAACTTTTTGCTGTGTTGGTAAAACCACGCCAAATTTTTCTTGTTGAAAGGCTTTGATAGTTTCAATTGCTCCTAAAAGTGGTGTTTTTAAATCATGGGTAAGTGTGGAAGCAAAATCTTCTCGCAGTCTCACTAATTGGGCTTGGCTTTCTAATTGAGTTTGAGTAAGGGCAATCGCTTTTTGAGATTTTCGTAATCGCTGACTTAAAAATCCGGTGACTATCAAAGCTATTGCGGCAATTACTCGACTAGCAACAGTAGAAGCTCGAATGACTTCACCTCCAGGTATCCAGGTATTTAACATAGTGAGAAAAACAGCAATAAATGTTGCACTTATTGTTGCCATTCCCCCAAACCAAGAATTGACTAATAAAATTGCTCCACTGTAGAGATATCCGAAAACATAATCATTTGGAGTGAAATATTCTAAAACTGCTAGAAAGATAAATATAGTGACAATTAGTAATATTTTACCAACGCGTAAGTTATTATTTATTAATTTATTTTTAAAATATGCCATTTACTAAGTTACCTTTTCTCGACTTATATAACTATAACTCAAGGTTCAGATCCCCGACTTCTTCAAGAAGTCGGGGATCTTGTTTACTAGCGTTTAGATTTTCCCTAAACTTGACTAAACACTGATATATATCTTTAGGTAGACAGATAAATAGAAAAAATAAACAGTTTTTATATCCTTGTATTGCTTGTTTTTATTCCTAAAATCATCAATGATATAAATTCATGCCAACTATGATATGGCTGCATAATTCAAAAATTGGTTTTACTGAATTTAACTGATACTATTAGGAGTTTTTATAATTCATGTTACAAGGTTTGATGCAAATTGCATTGACATTAATTATCTTCATTGCCACTACTCCCTTATTAGGGAAGTATATTGCTCGTGTTTTTCTAAAAGAAAGCACAATCCTTGACTCCGTGTTAAATCCCTTGGAAAGAATAATTTACACATTAATTGGAGTCCGTCCAGAAGATGAAATGACAGGTTGGCAATATGCCAAAGCCATACTTTATAGTAATCTTGTCATGGCGATTTTGGTATTTATCATTTTGATGACTCAAGGATTTTTACCACTAAATCCTACAGGATTAAAAGCACCAAATTGGGATTTAGCATTACATACAACTCTCTCTTTTTTAACTAACACAGATCAACAACATTACGCTGGAGAAACAACTTACAGTTATGCCAGTCAAACCTTTGCTTTAGGTTTTTTAATGTTTACCTCAGCCGCGACAGGTTTAGCGGTGGGGATTGCCTTTATTCGCGGTTTAACTGGAAGAGGATTAGGTAACTTTTACGGTGATATAACTAAAGCAATTACCAGAATTTTACTACCTCTGTCTATTGTGGGGGGATTATTATTAATTATCGCTGGTGTTCCCGAAACTCTTGCAGGAGTAGCCACAGCGACAACATTAGAAGGTGCTACTCAAGCAATTTCTCGCGGCCCAGTTGCCCACTTAGAAATTATCAAACAAATTGGTGAAAATGGCGGCGGTTTTTTTAGTGTTAACTCAGCCCACCCCTTTGAAAATCCCAATGGTTTTTCTAATTTATTAGCAACTTGGGCAATGATTTCTATCCCTTCAGCTTTTATTTACACCTACGGAGTATTTGCTAATAATCTCAAACAAGCTTGGTTAGTATTTTGGATGGTATTTATCATCTTTATTTTCTTGGTAGTAATCACAGCAATTGGTGAATATCAAGGCAATCCTTTAGTTAATTCTCTGTTAGGATCACAGCAACCCAATTTAGAAGGAAAAGAAGTTAGATTTGGTTGGGCGCAAACAGCACTTTGGGCAGTGATAACAACAGCAACAATGTGTGGTGCGGTCAACGGAATGAACGATTCTTTAATGCCACCTGGAGGATTTTCCACACTCTCGAATCTGTTTTTACAAATTATTTGGGGAGGACAAGGAACTGGTACAGCCTATTTATTTATCTACTTGATTTTGGCTGTATTCCTCACTGGTTTAATGGTAGGAAGAACACCCGAATTTTTAGGACGCAAAATAGAGAAACAAGAAATAGTTCTTGCTAGTGTAATTTTATTAGTTCACCCTTTTGCAGTTTTGATTCCTTGGGCAATAGTTTTTGCCTTTCCTAATTCTCTTTCAGGTATTAGTAACCCAGGCTTTCATGGCGTTTCTCAAGTAGTTTATGAATATGCTTCTGCGGCTGCAAATAATGGTTCTGGTTTTGAAGGTTTGGCAGATAATACCCTGTGGTGGAATCTTAGTACCAGCGTCAGCATTTTAGCCGGTCGTTACATTCCTATCACCGCTTTACTATTACTAGCAGATGGTATTTCTAGAAAACAACCAGTTCCTATGACTTCCGGTACTCTCAGAACTGACACTCGTTTATTTACCGGAGTTACAGGAGGAGTAATTTTAATTTTGGGGGCGCTAACTTTCTTTCCTGTATTAGTTTTAGGTCCCATTGCTGAATGGTTTTTACTTGCTAAATGAACTATATCTTTCTTTCTCACGCAGAGACGCAGAGGCGCAAAGAAAGAGGAGTTGCTGAATTGAAGTATGAAATTAGAAAATCTCAAACTTTACGTCTTTGCTCCTTTGTACCTTTGCGCGTGCCTCTTTCAGAGGAACTTCGTTAACGCGCAGCGTGCCGTAGGCATAATATAATTCATATCCAACAGAAAAGTAACTAAATTTTCATGAAAACTACAAAAACTCGACAAGAACGGAAACATACTCCCAAGGTTAAAAATACTGGAATTTATTCTAGGGCATTTAAACAAGCATTTGTTAAATTAGACCCACGCAATATGCTAAAAAATCCAGTCATGTTTTTAGTATGGGTGGGGACAATTGTTACGGCTTTAGTAACTATTGAACCAAATCTTTTTGGGGTTACTCCTGATAATAATCCGCGACTTTTTAACGGTCTAATTACGATAATTTTGTTCTTCACTCTTGTGTTTGCAAATTTTGCCGAAGCTGTAGCTGAAGGACGAGGAAAAGCCCAAGCTGACTCTTTACGCGCGACAAAATCCGATGTTATAGCTAGAAAACTTCTTCCTGACGGTTCTATTCAAGAAGTTAATTCTGCGACTTTGCGTCGTGGTGATCAAATTAAAGTTATCGCTGGTGATGTTATTCCCGCAGACGGAGAAGTAATTGCTGGGGTGGCTGCTGTTGATGAATCTGCTATTACTGGAGAATCTGCACCAGTTTTAAAACAGCCGGGAACTGATATTGCTAGTTCTGTCACGGGAGGAACGCGCATTAATTCTGATGAATTAACTATTAGAGTAACATCAGATCCAGGTCAAGGTTTTATTGATAGAATGATTTCTTTAGTTGAGGGGGCTTCTCGCACTAAAACCCCTAATGAAATTGCTTTAACTGTCCTTTTGGCAGTTCTAACTCAAGTTTTTTTAGTGGTAATTGTTACGCTACCTACAGTGTCAGTTTATGTTAAATCACCTGTGAGTATTGCGGTATTAATCGCTTTATTGGTGGCGTTAATTCCCACCACAATTGGCGGATTATTGAGTGCAATTGGCATTGCGGGGATGGATAGAGTTGCTCAATTTAATGTCATAGCCACATCTGGAAGGGCTGTAGAAGCCTGTGGAGATATTAACACTTTGGTTTTGGATAAAACGGGAACAATTACTTTAGGAAACCGCATGGCAGAGGAATTTATTCCTGTTAAAGGTCATTCTTTAGATGAAGTTGCCCAAATTTCCTTAGCATCGAGTATTTTTGATGAAACTCCTGAAGGAAAATCAATTGTTAAATTAGCCGAATCATTAGGCGCAAAATTAGATTTTAATCCCCAAACTGCCGAGGGAATTGAATTTTCAGCAAAGACGCGAATGAGTGGAATTGATTTACCCAATGGTGTAGAAATTCGCAAAGGTGCTGTAGATGCAATTAAAGGATTTGTGCGTTCTCGCAATGGACAATTAACGCCAGAACTTGATACGGCTTATGAGCGAGTTTCTAAATTAGGAGGAACACCATTAGCAATTTGTCAAAATGATGATATTTATGGTGTAATTTATCTTAAAGATATTATTAAACCGGGGATTAAAGAACGTTTTGATCAAATGCGAAGAATGGGAATTAAAACTGTGATGCTGACAGGAGATAACCGTCTCACTGCTTCAGTAATTGCCCAAGAAGCTGGTGTAGATGACTTTATTGCAGAAGCAACTCCAGAGGATAAAATTGATGTAATTCGTAGCGAACAAGCCCAAGGAAAATTAGTCGCTATGACTGGAGATGGTACTAATGATGCCCCAGCTTTAGCTCAAGCAAATGTGGGCGTGGCCATGAATTCTGGTACACAAGCGGCTAAGGAAGCTGCTAATATGGTAGATCTGGATTCTGACCCGACAAAATTAATTGATATCGTCACTATTGGCAAACAATTACTCATTACTCGTGGGGCTTTGACAACTTTTTCTTTGGCTAATGATATCGCTAAATACTTTGCCATTATTCCGGCAATTTTCCCTGGTATTGGTGTGAGTGGTTTAAATATTATGGGTTTAGTAAGTACCCAATCGGCTGTTTTATCAGCTTTAATTTACAACGCTTTAATTATTCCCGCGTTAATTCCTTTAGCGTTAACTGGTGTGAAATTCCGTCCTCTCACTGCTGACCAACTTTTGCAACGGAATATCTTTATTTACGGATTAGGTGGGGTGATTGCACCTTTTATTGCTATCAAAATTATTGACGTTTTGATTGCGTCTGTAGGACTAGCTTAATCAATTTTAGATTTGGGATTTTCGATTATGGAATATTTACAAATGGCAATTTCTAAACACAATCGCGTTCCTATCAGTCTGTTTTTACTACTTTGCTTGAATTTATTATTATCACCAGCAGTTCAAGCAGCGACTCCGGTAGCAGAATCGCGTTTTTCAGCTTATACGATTACTTTGTTGGGACTTGTAACTTTGTGTCTTTGTGTTTATTTGTTTGTTGTGATTTTTCAGCCTGAGAGGTTTTAATATGAACCATATTTTTTATTTCGCGCAGAGACGCTAAGGAGCAAAGGCGCAAAGGAAAAAATATATTTTATTGTGGTTTTTTAAATTAGGGAGGTTTTAATATGAGTCAGAGACATCAAGTTAGTAAAGCGATTCGTTCGACTTTGGTTTTGTGGGTACTAACGGCTTTTATTTATCCGTTATTTATGTTAGTTTCGGGACAAGTTGCTCTTTCTTATCAGGCTAATGGTAGTTTAATTAAAGATTCTCAAGGTGTGATTATTGGTTCGGCATTAATCGGTCAACCCTTTACCAGCGAAAGGTATTTTTGGAGTCGTCCCAGCACTACTAGCTACAGCACAGCAGACCCCAAAAATGATGCGGTTGGTGTTTTGAAAACTGGTGTATCTGGTGCTAGTAATTTAGCTCCCAGTAATCCAGTTTTGCTAGAACGCATTAAAGGGAATGAGGGTGAAATTAATAAACTTAAAAAAGCGGGTATCCAACCTACGGCGGATTTAGTTTATACTTCTGGTTCGAGTCTTGATCCTCACATTACTCCTGAAAGTGCAAAGGTGCAAGTTGCCAGAGTAGCAAAAGCGCGAGGAGTTGAACCAAATCAACTGGAAACTTTAATTTCTCAAAACACAGATGGTCGCTTTTTGGGTATATTTGGTGAACCAGGAGTAAATGTTTTGAAATTAAATCTAGCAGTGGATAAAATTAGCAAATAAGTAGGAATTTGTTCATGTTTCATCCCAATCCACCCTCCCCTGACAGTTCTTATATCCGCCCTGCTCGACGCGGAAAGCATAAAATATTCATTGGTATGGCTCCTGGTGTGGGTAAAACTTATAGAATGTTAGAGGAAGCACACCAACTTAAAAAAGATGGTATTGATGTTGTCATTGGCTTTTTAGAAACTCATGGACGCAAAGATACTGCGTTAAAAGCCCTAGAATTAGAGGTAATTCCTAGAAAAGTCATTCTTCATAAAAATATTAACCTCGAAGAAATGGATACAGATGGGATTGTGTCGCGCTTTCCCCAACTGGTTTTAGTTGATGAATTGGCACATACAAATATCCCCGGTTCAACTAGAGAAAAACGCTATCAAGATGTAGAATTAATTTTAGCAGCCGGCATAGATGTTTACTCTACTGTTAACATTCAACATTTAGAAAGTTTGAATGATTTGGTGGCAAAAATTACGGGTGTCGTGGTGCGAGAACGCATTCCCGATCTTCTCCTAGATGAAGCTAATGCTGTGGTCGTGATTGATGTGACTCCAGAAACTTTGGAAGAACGTCTACGAGAAGGTAAAATTTATGCTCCTGATAAAATTGAGCAATCTTTAGAAAACTTTTTTCAGCGTCGCAACCTCATTGCTTTGCGGGAATTAGCATTAAGAGAAGTCGCTGATACCGTTGAAGAAGAAGCAAATACCTCCATCTCTGGTGGGCAAGTTTGTAATGTCCATGAACGAGTTTTAGTATGTGTATCTACTTATCCAAACTCACTTCAATTATTACGTCGTGGAGCGCGACTTACTAATTATATGAATGCTAGGTTGTATACTGTATTCATCGCAGATCCTGAACGTTTCTTGAGTAAAGCAGAAAGTTTGCATATTGATACTTGTGAAAAACTTTGCAAGGAATTTGCTGGTGAATTTATTCATGTTAAAAG
>JANMGZ010000395.1:0-2839 GCA_031374905.1 Dolichospermum sp. OTE_70_metabat_362_sub | reverse complement strand
TAGACGCGGTTTCTAACCGCCTATTTAGCTCACTAACAATTAACGTTTAAACAATGGCTGTAACAGTTTTAGTTCCCACTGCCTTACAAAAATTCACAAATAACCAAGCGGCTTTAGAATGTAGTGCTAGTAATATTTCTGGATTATTAGATTCCTTAGAGGAAAGCTGTCCTGGTATTAAAGCGCGTTTGTGTGATGATGCAGGAAATCTCAGACGGTTTCTGAATTTCTATGTCAATAGCGAAGATATCCGCTTTTTAGAAGGGGCAGAAACAGCCCTAAAAGATGGTGATGAAGTGAGTATAGTTCCCGCTGTTGCAGGTGGTTGAAACATCTATCAGGGTTTAGGGTATAGGGTTTTAAAAGTCCCAAATTACCCATTACCCATTTCATTTAAAATATTCGGTGAAAAGTTACTATTTAAAAGGCGTTAATTGTTGTAACCATTCTTGATTATTTTCTATATAATTTAAAACTATCCTTTTATATCTAAATAGCTGTAGCTATGCTCTAGTATGTCAAAATAAAAATAATTGACTACCCCAAAATGAGCAATGGCAGAAGAAACTAATCAAAATCAAGCAGGAGATGTAGCTTCTAATCCTGCTGCAACCGCCCCAGAAAAGCCCTCAGCCGAGGCTAAAGCTGCCAAAAAGGAAAAACCTCCTGCTTTGGAGGATAAGCCTTTTGAAGAGTTTATGCAGCAGCACTACCTCCCCGCTTTACAAGAGGCAATTACTAAAGAAGGTGTGGCAGATGTTAAACTAACCTTTGCCAAGCAGAAGTATTCCATTATTGGTTTTAATTCAGCGGAAGAATGTTGGCAAGTTATTGGTTCTTGGCAAGGGGGACAACGCCAGTTTAACGTATATTTTCCCGATGAAAATATTCAAGGGAAAAAGGGATTTTCCTGTAATGAAGGGAAAAAACCCAGTACCCTAGAATCATTTTTAATTGATGAGCGCAAAACTACCCTAGAATTATTGGTATCTCGGTTAGTATATCGCTTGAATGGGCAAAAATGGCTAGGTAGAAATTAGTCAATTGAAATAATAAGTAATGACTTCAGAAAAAAATTCGTTATCTAAAAATAGGTAACGATTTTTTTTCTCACGCAGAGGCGCAGAGGCGCAAAGAGAAATTAACGAATACATTAGCAATTTAACCTTCACACTTCATCTGGGTTAATCCCTAACTCCCGTAACCGTTCCGCCAAACGTGCGGCTTTTTGCTGTTCCTGTTCTAACTGAGATGCTAATTGCTGCGATTTCTCCCAACTATGTAACAATAAATTCCCCTGAATATCCCACCAACGCAACCAAGGTGCTTCCATATTTTGATACTGTCCTTGCCAAATGCCCAACTCTACACCTAATGGTAAAATGGGATAATGACCTTTTTCATTAGCTGGTAGTAGCTGATAAGAACCATCAACTAAATGATAAAGTTCAAGACTGGCTTTTTGGACTTCATAAATACCATAAAAAGGTACTCTTATCGCTTGTTCATATACCCAAAATTTACCAGTTATCGGTGTTTTATCTCGTTCTTCTGAACCATCCCCAGAAACAAATTCTAAAACTATTAAAGGTGCTACATATTCCTGCCATAATACATAAGAACGGCGAAATTTACCGTTTAATATCGGTGGTACATTGGCTACATAAAACCAATCTGGTGATTCTGCACCTTTTTCTGGAGGTTCAGCTAAACGCCAATAAATACCGGAATCCTGACCAATGGCATATTGTCCATCAGGATGTATTTCTTGCAATATACTGTTGATAGAATCAGTTAGTAAGATGCTTTGTGGATGTTCTTGAAAGTTCTGACCTACGGTACGCTTCGCTAACACGAAAGTTCCATCTGATTCTGGTAATTCGTTATGATCAGGAAGATGAATAACGCCTAGTTCAACAGATTGTATAGTAGCCATAGAACTTAGGTAATTGATTAAAGATTCTATTCTTTATTATGCACTAAATAGAATTGATCTTTACCAACTCTCAAATTGCCAATTAGTGAATTTTCTTTTAACTCTTAACGATTGTATTTTTAATTCTAACCATGATTTCTCTTTCTCCTGAACTTCAAGCTAGACTTTCCACACCTCTAAAAATCGGCTCATTTGAGGTTAAAAGCCGGGTTTTACAGTCTCCGTTATCGGGGGTGACAGATATGGTGTTTCGGCGTTTAGTGCGTCGTTATGCACCAGAATCTATGCTGTATACAGAAATGGTAAATGCGACGGGTTTACACTATGTTAACCAATTACCAAAAATCATGGAAGTAGATCCTCAAGAAAGACCTATTAGTATTCAATTATTTGATTGTCATCCCGATTTTCTCGCGGAAGCAGCTATAAAAGCAGTTGCTGAAGGTGCGGATACTATTGATATTAATATGGGATGTCCTGTTAATAAGATTACTAAAAATGGAGGTGGTTCTTCTTTATTACGTCAACCGGAAATTGCGGAAGCAATTGTGCGAGAAGTTGTCAAAGCTGTAGATGTTCCTGTAACTGTGAAAACTCGCATTGGTTGGAATGAAAATGAAATTACTATTCTTGATTTTGCGAAAAGAATGGAAGACGCGGGAGCAAAAATGATTACTGTGCATGGACGCACTCGCGCCCAAGGTTACAATGGTAATGCCCGGTGGGAATGGATAGCTAAAGTTAAAGAAGTGCTATCAATTCCTGTGATTGGGAATGGAGATATTTTTTCTGTGGAAGCTGCGGTAAGATGTTTAGAACAAACTGGTGCAGATGGGGTAATGTGTTCTCGGGGAACTTTAGGTTATCCGTTTTTAGTTGGGGAAGTTGATCATTTCTTAAAAA
>JANMGZ010000388.1:0-2224 GCA_031374905.1 Dolichospermum sp. OTE_70_metabat_362_sub | reverse complement strand
ATTATTACGAAAATCACTACTACTAGAAAGGCGATTAAGCGCACCTATAGGTTCACCATTGAGTAAAATAATCCGTTTATCTCCCTCTTTAGCTTCAGGTAAGTAGTTTTGTACCATGACGGGAACTTGACCTTGGAGGGTGCTAAGTTCGACAATGGAATTAAAATTGCGATCGCCTGACTGTAAAAATAAAATTCCTTCCCCAGCTTTATTCCCTAGTGGTTTAAGAATTGTAGCCCCTTTTGCTGCTACAAATTGGCGAATTACTTGTTTATCAGCACTGACTATTGTTTCAGGAATACATTGGCTCAATTGCAGGGCATACATTTTCTCATTAGCCCCACGAATCCCAGCCGGATTATTAATAACCAAAGTTTTGTTTTGGTCAACGTAATCGAGAATATAGGTGGCATAAAGATAAGCATCATTAACAGGTGGATCTGTCCGCATAAATACGGCATCCATTGTTTCTAAAGCCAGAAAGACACTTTGGCTCAATTTAAACCAAGGATTAACTGCTAACCACCGCCCTTCTAATAACTCCACAGGAACAAGTTCTACCTGTTGCAATATAGCCCAAGCTTTACCATCAATCACACTCAGCAAATTTGCCTGAGTTATCCAAATTTCGTGTCCCAGAATTTGCGCTGCTTCCATCAAAGCAACACTGGTATCATGGCATGGATCAAGCCGATGGATGGGATCAATAATAAAAGCTAGTTTCACCCTTTGTACCTCTTTTTTCTATGAATTTTAATATTAAAGATCCCTGACTTCTTTACTACATATTTCTCAAAAATAAATTAATTATAATTAATTTCAGAAGTCAGGGATATCACACCTTGATACCTAATATAAAAAATCCCCGACTTCTTTGCTAAATTTTTCGCAAAGATCAATAAATTAATTGCAGAAGTCGGGGATCTGATAGACAATATTTTAAGAAATCAGCATTTGATCTAACTTACCTTGACGCTCTAAAGTATGGATATCGTCACAACCACCAATGTGAGCATCATTAATAAAAATTTGTGGCAAAGACCGTTTTCCATTAGCTCTTTCGGACATCTTCTGTCTTGCTATTTCATCTCCATCAATTTTGTATTCAATAAAATCAACACTTTTACTAATAAGTAGACTTTTAGCCCGGTTACAAAACGGGCAGGTACTCCAAGTGTAAATTTCTACTGTCGCAGCCATAATATTCTCAACTAAATGTAATACTTCTTAATTTTAGTCGTAAGTTTATTAGTAATTGGTAATGGGTGATGATGGGGAATAGTTTTTCTCATCACCAATCACCAATCACCTATTCCCACTCAATAGTTCCAGGTGGCTTGGAGGTAATGTCATAAACCACACGGTTTACACCTTTCACCTCATTGACGATGCGAGTAGAAATTGCTTCTAGAACGTCATAAGGAATACGCGCCCAGTCTGCTGTCATACCATCTTCGCTGGTAACAATTCGTAAAACAATAGGATAGGCATAGGTGCGTTTATCACCCATCACACCAACACTGCGAATAGGTAACAAAACAGCAAAGGCTTGCCAAACCTCATTATACAAACCGCGTTGGTTGATTTCTTGACGAACAATTAAATCTGCATCTCGCAAAATATTCAAGCGTTCAGAGGTGACTTCACCTAAAATGCGAATTGCTAAACCAGGGCCAGGGAAGGGTTGACGCTGGACAATTTCTTCTGGTAAACCGACAGAACGCCCAACTTTGCGGACTTCATCTTTAAATAGCTTCCGCAGCGGTTCTACGAGTTTAAATCTCAAGTCTTTTGGTAAACCACCAACGTTGTGATGACTTTTAATTTTCACTGCTACCCGTTCACCAGTTTTTGGATCAACATTAGTATCAGCCGATTCAATCACGTCTGGATAAAGTGTGCCTTGTGCTAAGTAGTCAAAATGACCAAGATTTTTAGATGTCTCCTCAAAAACACTGATAAACTCATGTCCAATGCGGCGACGTTTTTCTTCAGGATCTGTTACTTCAGCGATCGCTGAGATAAATCTCTCACGGGCATTGACATATTCTACAGGAATATGAAATTGTTCTTTAAATAACTTCACTAACCTTTCAGGTTCTAACTTCCGCATGAAACCCTGATCAATAAATACACAGGTTAGTTGTTCACCAATGGCTTTATACAGAAGAAAAGCCAGAGTAGAAGAATCCACACCTCCAGATAATGCTAATAATACCCGTTT
>JANMGZ010000366.1:0-7716 GCA_031374905.1 Dolichospermum sp. OTE_70_metabat_362_sub | reverse complement strand
CCGAAATTCATCTATAAATGTTGCCAATTCCTGATATTTATCACAATTAAAAGACATCTGTTGCTAGTTAAGATAGTATAAATGACAAGAAAATTTTCTTATAACCCCAAAATATCCCTTGTACCTGTTTAAAATCACAAGTCTCAAATCTTACTTTGAGGCTTGATTTGCAGTCAATAGGTTTTTTATTATGTTTGAACAAAACCTGCAATGGATGATGATTACAAGCCATTAGGGCATCATCTCTAAGCCTTCAACCAACAACATCTATTTTATAGGCGTGCTGTCAATTTTGCTTTTCTCTTAACCTATCCACAAATTACCTTTTTATTTTATGAGTAGTGTAGCTGTCAAACCCCCTGTTGATGTCGTTCTCCCAGACTGGCTTAACAAATGTTTAATCGAACCACCAGCGCCGATACTTACGGAGGAAGAAGACCGAACGTACAACGGTAACGCCTTAATTTGTCGGGTATTTCAGTTTGCATATCAACTACATGAGGGTCAAATTCGGAAATCAGGAGAACCTTATATTGCCCATCCTGTTGCTGTAGCCGAAATACTCCGTGAATTAGGTGGTAGTCCTGCTATGATAGCAGCGGGTTTACTCCATGATGTAGTTGAAGATACGGAAATTACAGTTGAAGATATAGAAGCCCGGTTTGGACCAGAAGTACGACTACTGGTAGAAGGTGTTACCAAGCTGTCGAAAATTAATTTTACTAGCAAAACTGAAAGTCAAGCGGAAAATTTCCGGCGAATGTTTTTGTCCATGGCACAAGATATTCGAGTGATTGTGGTGAAATTGGCAGACCGTTTGCATAATATGCGAACCCTCCAATATATGTCAGCAGCTAGTCGTCAGCGCAGCGCCCAGGAAACGCGAGATATTTTCGCACCTTTGGCTAATCGCTTAGGGATTTGGCAAATTAAATGGGAATTAGAAGATTTAGCATTTAAATATTTAGAACCAGAGGCTTATCGAGAAACTCAGCAATGTGTGGCTGAAAAACGGACGGCACGGGAAGAAAAATTACTCAAAGCTACGGATACTTTGCGCCGTCGGTTACTCAAAGCGGGTGTTAATTGTCTGGAAATTAGTGGTCGTCCTAAACACCTTTATAGCATTTATCAAAAAATGCAGCGGCAGCAAAAGGAATTTCATGAAATTTACGATTTGGCGGCGCTGCGAATTATTGTCCAAACTAATGAAGAATGCTATCGCGCTTTGGCAGTTGTCCATGATTCTTTTCGTCCTATCCCTGGTAGATTTAAAGACTATATTGGTCTGCCTAAACCAAACCATTATCAGTCCTTGCATACGGGGGTAATTGGCTTGACTGGCCGCCCGTTAGAAGTCCAAATTCGGACTTTGGAAATGCACCATATCGCCGAATATGGAATTGCGGCACATTGGAAGTATAAAGAAACTGGGGGTTCTGAGAATACTCCGACAACAAGCTCTGATGAAAAGTTTACATGGTTACGTCAACTGCTAGATTGGCAAAGTGATTTAAAAGATGCTCAGGAATACTTAGATAGTGTTAAGGATAATCTATTTGAAGATGATGTTTATGTCTTCACCCCTAAGGGGGATGTTGTTCCTTTAAGTCCTGGTTCTACAAGTATAGATTTTGCCTATCGGATTCATACAGAAGTCGGAAACCACTGTGCGGGGGCGCGGGTAAATGGCCGCATTGTTCCTTTATCAACACGATTGCATAATGGCGATATTGTAGATATTATTACCCAAAAGAATAGTCATCCTAGTTTAGATTGGTTAAATTTTGTTAGCACTTCAGCAGCGAAGTATCGAATTAAACAATGGTACAAGCGATCGCGCCGGGAAGAAAATGTCGCTAGGGGACGGGATTTATTAGAGAAGGAATTGGGGAAAACTGGTTTTGATAATTTGCTCAAATCAGACGCTATGCAAACTGTGGCGGAAAAATGTAATTATCATAGTGTGGAAGATTTACTCGCCGGGTTAGGTTATGGGGAAATTACCTCAAACTTAGCACTGAACCGGTGGCGGGAAGTTGTCAAAGCTAGACAACCTGTAAGTGATGTTGTCCCATTTATCCCCAAAGAACCAACGCCAAAAACTTCACGGGATATATTAACCACTAGTTCCCGTGCTAGTGATTCCCCAATTATTGGTATGGAAGGTTTGGTTCATCATATTGCTGGCTGTTGTACCCCCATTCCGGGTGAACCAATTGTGGGCGTAGTGACGCGAGGAAGAGGAATTTCTATCCATCGCCAAGGCTGTCATAATGTAGATCCTATTGAGTATGAGCGTTTAGTGCCAGTGCGCTGGAATTTAGCTATGGAAAACCGCAATCGTACTCAGACCTATCCTATTAATGTACAAATTGAGGCTATGGACAGAGTTGGAGTATTAAAAGATGTGTTGTCACGGTTGAGTGACCAGGGTATCAATGTTCGTCATGCTCAGGTGAAAACTTGTGTGGGACAACCCGCTCTGATGGATTTGGGCATTGATGTCCGCGATTGTTCTCAATTGGAACATTTATTTGTGCAACTCAAAAAAATGAGTGATATTCTCAATATTCGTCGGGTTTGTGAGGCTGAGGACTGCGGTTAGTTGGGTGTTACAGCTATTTTCATATTTTTTATCTCACGCAGAGGCGCAGAGGCACGGAGAAGGAGATACATGAGAATGGCTGTAATTTGCAGGGTTTAAAAAATTTCATTGAGGGTTTCTAGAAGTTGATCAATTTCTGCGGCTGTGTTGTAATGGGCTAGTCCTATGCGTAGTAAGCCGCCGGATGTTTCTACTCCTAGTTTTTCGGTGAGGTTGGTTGCATAGAAGTTTCCGTACCAAGTAAATATTCCTTGTTCTCCTAAGATTTTGGCGATTGTTGCTGGTGTTTTTCTTTCTAGGCGGATAGAGACTGTTGGTGTTCGCCATGTAAATTGGCTGGGTTCGGTAATACCATAAAGGCTTAAACCGGGGATTTTTAATAATCCGAAAATTAGCTTTTTACTTAATTCTCTTTCGTATTGTTGAATGGCTGACATGGCTACTAATAATGCGGCTCGTCGGCTATGATAAGCTGATGCTAATTCATGGTTTGGTTGTTCTATTTCGGTTAGGAAGCGGGGACAATGGAAGGTGGTTAAACCTTCTTTATCGGCTTCTATTAAGGAGGAAAGTAATTCATTATCTAAGGTTGGGGAAACATGACAACCTAATTTTGCTAAATAATTAATTGCTGCTACTAATCCGGCTAAACCTTCATGATTTAATGTTCCTGTTTCCCATCTGGAAGGAATTTCTTCTGATGCTGGTTTGACTTTATAAGGGGAAAATTTGCTTAAATGTTCTCTTTTTCCGTAGAGGATTCCTACATGAGGTGCGAAGAATTTGTAAGCGGAACAGGCGAGAAAGTCACAGTCTAAATGATGGACGTTAATCGGTGCATGGGGGGCATAATGAACGGCATCAACATATACTAAAGCCCCGAATTTATGGGCAAGTTTGACTATTTTGGCAATATCATTAATTGTGCCGACGGCGTTGGAAGCGTAAGTTACTGCTACTAGTTTGGTGCGGGAATTTATCTTTTTTTCTAAGTCGTTTAAATCTAATGTACAGTCACCAATATTAATATCAACAGTCCGAATTATTACTCCTTTTTCTGATAAAGCATACCAGGGAGAAATATTAGCTGCATGATCTAAGTCTGTAACAATAATTTCATCACCTGGCTGCAATTCTCGACCAATAGCGCGACTCACGGAGAAGGTGAGGGTGGTCATATTTGCGCCAAATACTACTTCATCATTATCGCATCCTAAGAAGTCGGCGATCGCTGCCCTGGCGGAAATAATCAAGGCATCGGTTCGCATACTGGTAGCAAAAGCCCCGTGAGCATTAGCATTTGACCTGACTAAATAATCACTAATTGCGTCTAATACTCCACCGGGTACTTGTGTTCCCCCAGGTCCATCAAAGAAAATTGCTGGGTTTCCATTAATTGTTTGTGTGAGTGCAGGAAACTGGGAACGAATCCATTTTATGTCTAGAGATTCCATGATTTTTCCTCTTTTTTATGATTTTTGTTTCGCGCAAAGATACAAAGGAGCAAAGGCGCAAAGGAAGAAATATATTAATTCATATTGTAGTCTAAGATTCAATTTTGTTGTAGAGGAAAAGCAACATTACTTAAAAGGTTAATAGGTTGGATATTTTTTAGTAATTGCATTTGTTGTTGGTTTTTGACTAATAATGCCCCTGCAAATCCTAGTGAGTTGACAGAAATCTCCCCAAATTCTTCTTGTTTTCGGGGAACAATTAACATCCATTCCCGCGTAACTAAAAGATTATATGCTCCTGATTGCACATTATTTTCTAGAGCTATAATGCCCACTTTATCAAGTAAATCATGATATTTTTTTAAGGTTACTTCAGCACTTTCTCCAATATCAAGAGTAGTGAAAGCGTGTAAAAAGGGAAATTCTGGAATAATTACCATATCATTTTCTAATTTTGCTGTTTTCAAAAGTGGTGAAATAGGAATATCTGTTGCTAAAAAAGGGACAATTTGCAAATGTTTATGTGGTTGACTCGCACCAGCAAGTTTGCCCCCGTTATAAAATACTAAACCCTCAAATTCTTCTAAACAAGCCCACATTGCCGTAAAATCTTCTAAGGTAAGTAGACTTTCCTGTTTTTCAAAAGCACGAGTGATTATTAACAAGTGATAATCTACTACGTTGAATTTATTTAAAATACAAACATGAGTATTAGAGATATCTGTTACAAATAAATCTTCTTCATAGTGTAAAAAAGGATTAAATTCTTTACCTGTTTTCGCAGTTTTTTGATCTTGTTTTTCTTTATCAGCTTTTTTGCGGTTGATATTTTCTAAGATTCTGACAATAAACTTTATTCCATCTTGTTCAATAATTTTCAATTCTGTGGGGATAGATTTTAACGCTCCAGATTTTAATGCTAGTTCAGTTGTTTTTTTGATGCTTGTCCATAATGTACCGGGTTTAAGTCGGATTTCTTGCTGGTGCATATTTTATAGTAAATAACTTATGATTTTATATCATAAATTGGTTACAAAAAATTATTAATTTTATGTAATATCAGATTTCTATATACTATAATTGAAATCAGCAAATTATCACCATTCAAGGGGTGAATTATGGTTCAAACCTTAACCAAATCAGTAAGCTTTGAGGAGTTTATCCAATCTTATCCAGAAACAGGATCACGTTATGAATTACACAATGGAGTAATTGTTGAAATGAATCCACCAGTAGGAGATCATGAATTTGTAATTGGTTTTTTAGTCCGTAAGATATCAAAAGAATTAGATAGACTTAATCTTTCTTACCTCATACCTAAAACAACATTAATCAAAACACCAAAATCTGAATCTGCCTATTCACCTGATATTTTATTACTAAATCCTGCTAACTTACCCAATGAACCTTTGTGGAAAAAAGAATCAACTATTACTCAAGCTGCTTCAGTTCCTTTAGTGATAGAAATTGTTAGCAGTAATTGGCAAACAGATTATACTTATAAAACCAATGATTATGAATCAATGGGTATTCCTGAATATTGGATAGTTGATTATGGTGCTTTCGGTCGTAAAAGATTTATTGGTAATCCTAAACAACCAACTATTTCTATTTATTCTTTAGTTGATGATGAATACATGGTTAATCAATTTAGAGGTGATGATTTAATTATATCGCCATTATTTCCAGAACTAAAATTAACACTTTCACAAATTTTACAAAATATATAAATACTAAGATACCCAACTTCTTTAAGAAGTCGGGTATCTTATTGTTTCAAATCAAGCAATTAAAAAATAAGTAGTTAATTCTCCCCTCCCCTTAACTTTAATTATGCCCCGTTTTTCTAATTGAAACTCATCTTTAATTAATAAATAAGTAACTTCAGAAACTTGAATCTTCCCAGGAATCCCATGAGATTCCATTCGACTGGCTAGATTTACTGCATCTCCCCATAAATCATAACTGAACTTTTTTAAGCCGATAACTCCAGCAACTACAGAACCTGTATTCATGCCAATTCGTATCTGAAAAGTTTGACCTGTAGGGGTTTTAAATTTAGTAATTTCTTGCTGCATATCTAATGCCATTTTAGCAACAGCTACAGCATGATCTGGATGGGGATTAGGTAAACCACCCACTAACATATAAGCATCACCAATAGTTTTGATTTTTTCTAAACCATAAATTTCTGCTAAACGATCAAAACTGGAAAAAATTTGATTTAAAGAGTTAACTAATTCTATGGGGGAAATTTGAGCAGCTAATTCTGTGAAGTTGACAATATCAGCAAAAAGAATTGTTACTTCATCAAACCGATTAGCAATTGCGCTTTGTTGTTGTTTTAATTGTTGCGCTATTTCAGCCGGGAGAATATTTAATAGTAGGCTTTCGGATTTTTCTTGTTCATTGCGTAACCGAATTTCTACTTGTTGACGTTCACGAATTTCTTGTCTGACTCTAGCAAACATTTGGTAAAATGCCAATATTACCTCTCCCATTTCATCTTGGCGTTTCTTGGACATTGTAGAAAAAATCGGATCATCACCATCTTTACTAATAGCTTCTCCCGCAATGATCAAATCATCTCGCAATTGTAAAATTGGTCTAATTACTGTTATTCCTAAAGTTAACATCGTAGTTAGAGTCACAAAAACTGAAATAATCAATATCAAACCTGCTATTCTCCAAGAAAAAGCAAATAATTCCTCTTTCACAGCAGTAGAATTATGACGAATAATTAATATATATTTTGCTTCTAACATGGAAGCAGGCCAAGCTACATCATAGCGTGTTCCATTCTGGCTTTGTAGTCTGATAATTTTTGTTTTACTCAAGTGAGTATAGAAAATAGCAGGTTTTTCGCCAAATGTTCCTACTAACTTACCATTAGCTTGGTAAATTGCTCCACCTAAAATCACAGAACCAGATTTTAGTTTTTTACTTGTCATGGAGAAAATTTCCTGTGAGTCTGCTCCCTGTTGAATGCGATAAACTAGGGAAGAAAAAACTTCATTAGAAACATTTTCTAAATTAGAAAGTAGCTCGTTTTCCCGTCGAAAATAAGACGGGATTAAAATTGCGATTTCAATGACAACAATGCTAGTAAATACCCAAGCAACTATGTATCTTGATAACTTTGCTTGAAAGAGGGTTAGGCAAAATTTTACCTGCTTTAGCATTTACTGTTTTCTCCAGTATTATTTATAGATACCCGACTTCTTTGAGAAGTCGGGTGTCTTGATATTGATATGGCATCCTCTAAGAACAATATAAAGTATCTTTTGTATCCCTTCCTGTCACGGGATTAGTACCTTTTGCCAGCTTACATAGCTTCTTTTGTTCATCTGGGCGTAGTAGCACATCGGTAAAATCTGCTCCGTCAACAATAGCACCATCAAATTTGGCATTAGCCGCAAATGCTCCTTCTAAAATCGCGTTGGTTAAATCTGTTTTAATCAGCCGTGCTGAATCCAATGTAGCATTAGTTAGATTCGCTCCCTGTAAATTTGCTGATTCTAAATTAGCGGCGAAGAAGCTCACACCACTTAAATTAGAGTTACTAAAATTACTGTAGCGAAGATTTGCTTTAGTAAAACTAGAATCTGTTAAGTCACGTCCAGAAAAATCAGCTTGGACAAGAATTTCTTTGTT
>JANMGZ010000329.1:0-3550 GCA_031374905.1 Dolichospermum sp. OTE_70_metabat_362_sub | reverse complement strand
AATTGATTGGGTTATCAGATAACCAAATAGTATTGGGTAAACATTCCGGGAGAAATGCTTTTCGTACTCGCTTGAAAGAATTAGGCTTTGAACTATCAGAAACCGAACTAAATAAAGCCTTCGTCAAATTCAAAGACGTAGCTGATAAAAAGAAAGAAATCTCTGATTGGGATTTGGAAGCTATTGTCAATGATGAAATCCAACAAGCACCAGATTTATTTAAAGTCGAGTTGGTACAGGTTTCTTGTGGTAGCAACAGCACACCCACCGCTACTGTGACACTCCGCACTCCCCAAGGAGAAGAATTAACGGATGCAGCCATTGGGACAGGTCCTGTAGATGCTGTGTACAAAGCTATCAATCGGGTAGTAAATGTACCTAATGAATTGATTGAGTTTTCTGTGCAATCAGTTACTGGGGGAATTGATGCTTTAGGAGAAGTAACAATTCGCTTACGCCATGAATCCCGTGTGTTTTCAGGTCATGCAGCCAATACAGACATTATTGTGGCATCGGCGCAGGCTTATGTAAATGCACTCAATAGGCTGTTTTCATCGTTGCAAAAGGAAGTGAAGGAAGAAGTAACAGTCTAAAAAATGTAAATAGTTTTTGTTTTTCAAACCACATTAATGTGGTTTGATTTTTTATGTATGTTAACTAAATAAATACAACCCAGATTATTTTTAAATAAATTTAGTTAGAGTATGGATTCCTATTCCCCACTGTGTCAAGCTATAGCCCATCGTATTATCACCAGTTCTCAAAAACGAATTACCTTTGCCCAATACATGGATATGGTGTTATATCATCCAGAACATGGTTATTATTCGACTGATGCTATTAAAATCGGATTTCGCGGTAGTGATTTTTTCACATCTGCCAGTTTGGGCTCTGACTTTGGGGAATTACTAGCAAAACAATTTTACCAAATGTGGGAGATTTTAGATAAACCTATCCATTTTGATTTGGTAGAAATGGGAGCAGGACAAGGTATATTAGCATCCCATATCCTCAATTATATAAAGCACGAGTACCCAGATTTTTTTAGAGCCGTCAAATATATTATTGTTGAAAAATCACAAAGTTTAAAACAAGAACAACAGCAACGGTTACAAGATTTTGCTGTAGATTGGCGTAACTTAGAAGAAATTCCCCCAAAATCTATTAACGGCTGCTTTTTTTCCAATGAATTAGTAGATGCTTTTCCAGTCCACCAATTTACTTTAGAAGCAGGGGAATTGCGGGAAATTTATGTCACCCTTGCCGACTTAAACCGTGAAATCAGCGAAATCCAGATCATCCGTGATCCTCTATTTATTGAAATAATAGGAGAACCATCAACACCGCAATTAGGAGAATATTTGAAGTTGGTGGAAATTGATTTAAGCCAAAATACTTATGAAAATGGCTATCGTAGTGAAATTAATTTAGCAGCTTTGAATTGGTTGGGTATAGTGGCAGACTGCTTGGAACGGGGGTATGTGCTAACAATTGATTATGGCTACCTTGCTCATCGTTATTATAACCCCAGGCGATCGCAGGGAACTCTCCAGTGCTACTACCAGCATCGTCATCATGATAATCCTTATATCAATATTGGGCAACAAGATATCACTGCCCATGTTGACTTTACAGCCTTATCATCTTGGGGTGAACGGTGCGGACTCAAAAAAGTTGGTTGGACGCAGCAAGGTTTATTTTTGATGGCATTGGGAATAGGTGAAAGGTTAGCTGCACTCTCTTCTGGACAGCAACCAATATCACAGTTGCTACAACGCCGAGAAGGATTACACCAACTAATTAACCCAGGAGGACTAGGCAATTTTGGCGTTTTAGTCCAAAGCCAGGGACTAACTGAACAAGAAGCATCACAACCACTCCAGGGATTAGTCGTACCAGAGTAGAGATAAAAGAGAAAGGTTAAAAATCTCTTTAACAATCCTGTATTAGCCTTGTTTGCACTAGCATAACAGAGATGATTAAACTCATATCTTGCACCAGTTCTCCACAACTGCCTCCGAATGAATTCGGAGTCTCATAACAAAAGTCGTCTAAAGACGACTATTCAAGGCTTTTAGTCCACTAAAGTGGACTTGAACTATTAGACTGGGAATTCATTCCCAGGCGGATTAGGAAGCTAATTGAGAATGGTGCAAGATGTGAGTAAGGTCAAAAATCTACCCAAGAGAAATAATTATGACTGCTCATGATCTGTTAGTGCTAGTAACTCTACTGTCCCCTGGACTCTTACTTTCCATAATCATTATGGTGACTTTTGCCGCAGGAGGCTAGTTAGAAAAATGGGGATTGGGGATTGGGGATTGGGGACTGGGTAATAAATTCTTTCCAATTACCACTAACAACTGACAACTGACAACTAACAACTGACCACTGACAAAGGAACGTAAAACATGAAGGTGGCATTTCTGGGAACTGGATTGATGGGACTACCGATGGCTCAAAGGTTATTAGCTGCCGATATAGAGCTAATTGCCTATAATCGCACCCCAGAAAAATTAGAACCGCTACGGGCAGCAGGGGCGGAAATTGTGACAAAACCCCGCGAAGCCATCCGCGCTGCTGACTGTATAGTGCTAATGCTTTCTAACGCCGCAGCTATTTATCATGTACTTCTAACCGATACTTCTTGGCATACTTTATCAGGACGCAGCATCATTCAAATGGGGACGATTAATCCCTTAGAAAGCCAAGAAATCAGAGATACAGTAGTTGTGGCTGGTGGTGAATATATAGAAGCGCCTGTCCTCGGTAGTATTCCCGAAGCTAAAACTGGCAAATTAATTGTCATGGTAGGTGGAGAGGAAGAACAGTATCAACGGCACTTAAAGTTACTCCAACATTTTGGAGAAAATCCTGTATATATAGGTGCTGTGGGTTCTGCTTCCAACCTCACCTTGGCGCTCAATCAACTGATTGCTTCTCTAACAACTAGCTTTGCTCTCAGTCTGGCGTATATTCAGTTGCAAGGCATTGATGTGGATTTGTTTATGCAGGTTCTGCGCGAAAGTAAACTTTATGCGCCTACTTTTGATCAAAATTTGCGGCGAATGTTAGATGGTAATTATACTAACGCCAACTTACCGACAAAACAACTGATCAAAGAAATAGATTTATTTATCTCTGAAGCGAAATCCTTGGGTTTGAATCTCCACAGCATTGAGGGTGTAAGGCAAATCTTGCACGCAACGATGAAAATGTCCTATCCAGAAGATGATTATTCATCGGTATTTCCAGCAATTCGGGAATGGGGTGAAGTCAGTGGAGGCTAAGGTTAACAATGGACAATTGACAATGTACAATTGACAATTACCTCTACCTTCCAAGAAAAGGACTTTTATCTTTTTCCCCTGAAAAAGGGGAGGCTTTAAACCTTTTGTGGATAAGTTATTAATTGTCAATTGTCAATTATCAATTGTCAATTGTCAATTAGCTAAAACGGGATGTCATCTGGATCGGGTTCTGGCGTAACTCCTACAGAGGATGGAGACTGAACAGGTGCAGGTTGATATGTTGGTTGCGGGGCTGTTAC
>JANMGZ010000315.1:0-1997 GCA_031374905.1 Dolichospermum sp. OTE_70_metabat_362_sub | reverse complement strand
TATTTCTTTAAATTGGCATTTGTTTGGCGTTATTGGTGATGCAAAATTGAATATTTTAGGAACAGATGAACAAGGACGTGATCAATTTAGTCGCTTGTTACATGGTGGTCGTATTAGTATGTTTATTGGCATTTTTGGGATTATCATTACCTATCCATTAGCATTACTAATTGGTGGTATTTCTGGCTATTTTGGGGGAATGATTGATAGTATTATCATGCGTTTAGCTGAAGTCTTGATGACATTTCCCAGTATTTATTTATTAGTGGCATTATCAGGTATTTTGAGTCCCAAATTAACTAGCACTCAGCGATTTTTATTAATCATTGTTATTACTTCTCTAATTAGTTGGGCAGGATTAGCCAGAATAATTCGTGGACAGGTATTATCAATCAAAGAACTCGAATTTGTGCAAGCAGCAAAGGTCATGGGTGGTAATCCAATTTATATTATTGTTCGTCATGTTTTGCCACAAACTGCGACTTACATCATCATTTCTGCTACTTTAACAATTCCTAGTTTTATTGGTGCAGAAGCAGTATTAAGTCTAATTGGTTTAGGTATTCAACAACCAGATCCTTCTTGGGGAAATATGCTTTCTTTAGCTAGTAATGCTTCTATTTTAGTATTACAACCTTGGTTAATTTTACCGCCAGCAATTCTGATTATTCTCACAGTTTTGTCATTCAATGTCTTAGGTGATGGCTTACGTGATGCTCTTGACCCGCGTAGTTTGCAAAGATGATTATTAGTAGGTTGGGTTAAGCGACAGCGCAACCCAACAAAAGCTGTAATCAACAGGTTGAATAATGTTGGGTTTCCTTACGTCAACCCAACCTACATAACTAATATCTAATTCTCGGATCTACATAAGCATTGAGAATATCAATCAAAATACTGGCACTCACAACAATTGCCCCAAAAAATACTAATACACCCTGAACGGTAGGATAATCGCGGTCGGAAATAGCTTGATATAAACGATTTGCTAACCCTGGCCAGGAAAATGTAACTTCTGTTAAAATTGCTCCACCTAACAAGGAAGCAAATGTTAGTCCCAAGACCGTAATTACTGGGATTAAGGCATTTTTTAAAGCATGGGAAACTAAAATTTTATTTTCAGAAATTCCTCGCGCTCTCGCCGCTTCTACATAATCAGCTTTTAAAGTTTGTTTTAAATTAACTCTGACAATGCGCTCAAAAATTCCACTCAGCAAAATTCCCAAAGTTAAACTTGGTAAAGCTAAATGATGTAAAGATGTCAAAAACTGACTAAAATTACCACTTAATAAACTATCAATTGTATATAAACCAGTAATATTTGTAGGTGCGGGAAGATTGGGAGGAAACCGATTAGAATTAGGAAACCAACCTAATTGAACCGAAAAAATTAATTGTAACAACATACCCGCCCAAAACATCGGCAGTGCATAGGTAATAATCCCGAATAAACGCCCGCCAATATCAAAAGCCGTTCCCGGACGAGAGGCGGAAATAGTCCCGACTAAAACGCCAACAATCAAGGCTACAGCCATACTTGCAAATGCTAATTCTACTGTAGCTGGAAAATATTGACCAATTATTTCACCCACATTTTGGCCGCGACTGGTTAAAGAAGTTCCTAAATCAAAGTGAAGTAAATTACCTAAATAATTGAGATATTGTAACCAAATTGGTAAATTTAAACCAAGCTGTTTTCTTAATTCTTCTTTGGCACTTTCTGGCGCGCGTCCTCCCAGAATTGCATCTGCGGGATCTCCTGGTGTAGCTCTGAGTAAAAGAAAAACAATGGTAATAATAGTTAATAGTTGCAATGGCGCAAATAGCAACCGGGAAACAATGTAATACTGTAATGCTTTAGAACGAGACATATTTTTTATAGGAGTCAGGAGTCAGGAAGAAGGAGTCAGGAGTAGATTAGCCAAGGACTAAAATTATTTACTAATAACTAATGACCAATGACTAATAACTAATACCTACTTTTTAATTGCTTTGTA
>JANMGZ010000189.1:0-4624 GCA_031374905.1 Dolichospermum sp. OTE_70_metabat_362_sub | reverse complement strand
AACAAAGTCCACCGTCGTGGACTAACCCACGGAGGTGGGTTTTGCCCGTGTAGATGCGGTTTCTGACCGCCGATTTAATGTTAAGTTGACACTAAAAAATGGATGAACTAATTCGGGCTATTACCGTAGCAGAAACACCATCCCAATTGGTGACAGCAGTTAAAAATCTGGCAGATGCTAAAGATCCATCGGCAATTCCCACTTTAATTGCTGTCTTTGGTTATAACAATCCAGAAGCAGCCATAGTGGCAGCAGCAGCATTGATAGAGTTGGGAGAAATAGCAGTACCCCAATTGCTAGAGCAAATTGATGATTATAACTATGGCGCACGGGCTTATTCAATTCGTACTCTCGCTGCGATCGCCGATCCCCAGGCTTTGGATATTCTCATCTCTACCACACTGACTGATTTTGCCCCCAGTGTCCGCCGTGCCGCTGCTAAAGGATTGGGAAATCTACAATGGCATAAGCTAGACAGTTCTGAAGCGGAAACAGCCATCAACCGCACCCTAGAGACACTTCTATTTATCTGCGAAGATACAGATTGGTCAATTCGTTATGCCGCCATTGTTGGATTACAAGCTTTAGCAAAAGTAGCTATAGTCCAATCGCCTATTTTTGCTAAATTTCAATTAATGCTGACTAAAGATGCTGAAAAAGCCGTTCGCGCTCGCGTTCAGTTAGCCTGTAGTTAGTAAAAAGATTTATATACCATATAACAAGGTAAAAGTAAAGATGTCAATCCCACTACTAGAATATAAACCCAAATCCCAAAACCAGCGCGTAGAAGGCTACGAAGTCCCCAACGAAGACACCCCTACTATTTATCGCTTAGATCGGGCTACCTCAGATAAAGATATTGATAGTATCATCTGGGCTGCATACCGCCAAATTTTCAGCGAACACCTGATTTTAGCCAGCTATCGGCAAAACTTTTTAGAGTCACAATTGCGAAATCGGGCGATTACCTTGCGTGATTTTATCCGGGGTTTAGGTAAATCAGACGTTTACCGCACCCAAGTAGCAGAGACAAACACTAACTATCGTTTAGTTGACATCACCTTAAAACGGTTCTTAGGCCGGGCTGCTTACAACAAAGCCGAAGAAATCGCTTGGTCAATTGTGATTGGTACCAAAGGGTTGCACGGTTTTATAGATGCTTTATTAGAATCAGACGAATATTTAGATAACTTTGGTGATGACATTGTACCTTTTCAACGTCGTCGTTTTGGCGATCGCCCCTTTAACCTAGTTAACCCCCGTTACGGTAGTGACTGGCGCGATACTCAAAACATTCGCGGTATGGCTGGCCGTTCCTACTATAGCATCCGCACATCAGGACAACTGACTACAGCCGATATCCGTCGGGCAATTCCTGCCAACTTCTTCATTATGGCTGGTTCTATTATTACCAACGAAGTTAACTACCAACGCAGTTTGGCTACAGCCCAATCTTTCGTTAGCACCAGCGATATTCCTGATACAAGCAGAGATAACCAAGAACAACCCACAGTTAAACCTGTAGCAGTTTCCTTACCTTATCGTTACATTCCTGCTAACGCTAAAAATTAGTAATTGGTAATTGGTAATTAATTGGTAAAGACAACGGACAACTAACAACTAACAACTGACAAACATGACAATACCTTTACTCGAATACAAACCCAGTTCTCAAAACCAGCGGGTTTCTGGTTATGAAGTTCCTAATGAAGATACACCCACAATTTACCGCATCGAAGACTATGCTTTCGGTGGAGAAGTAGCAGAATTAATTTGGGCAGCTTATCGGCAACTTTTTAGTGAACACGTAATTCTCAAATTTTACCGCCAAGTTCATTTAGAATCCCAAGTAAAAAACAAGGCAATTACCGTCCGCGATTTTATCCGGGGTTTAGCTAAATCTGAAGCTTTCCAAAGTTTGGTAATTCAGAGTAATTCCAACTACAGATTAGTAGAAATTGGACTAAAACGGTTATTAGGTCGCGCACCTTACAACAAACAAGAAGAAATCGCTTGGTCAATTGTGATTGCTACCAAAGGTTGGGGTGGTTTTGTTGATGCTTTGCTAGATTCTGAAGAATATCAAAGTAACTTTGGTGAAAATATAGTTCCCTACCAAAGACGACGTTATAAAGATAGACCCTTTAATTTAGTAACACCACGATACAGCGATTACTGGCGCGACCAACTAGAAGATGCTCGTTATAAATGGGGCGACATTAAAAACTTTTTGGATATGGCAAATTCCATTAAAATTAAAACAGTGAGTTACACACCAGTGAACACTGCTAATATCCAAATTCCTGATACCACAAGGAACACAACATCAACAGGTATTCCTGTTTCTATTAGTCCTAGCGCTAGTTTTCCCGTGCGCTAAATAGTTTTTTAAATAGTTGGGAAATTTCTGTGGGAAAAGTGACAAAGTTTGCATTTTTTTAAGGATTTTAATTTTAGTTAACTTGCTAAGTATGACGACATTTTAAGATGCCAACTTTACCAAAAGGCAGGTTCTTTAAAATGGCAATTCCTTTACTTGAATACAAACCTACAACTCAAAACCAAAGAGTTAGCAGTTTTGGTACGGCAGATATTAATGAAGACAATCCTTATATCTACCGCATTGAAAATGCTAACTCTGCCGGCGAAATTGATCAACTAATTTGGGCGGCCTAACGCCAAGTTTTCACCGAACAGGAGATTCTCAAATTTAACCGCCAAATTACCTTAGAAACCCAACTCAAAAATAGGTCAATTACTGTTAAAGACTTCATTCGTGGTTTGGCCAAATCAGAAAGGTTTTATGAGCTAGTTGTGACACCAAATAACAACTATCGGTTGGTAGAAATGTTTCTGAAAAGGATCTTAGGTCGTTCTCCCTACAATGAGCAAGAAAAAATTGCTTGGTCAATTCAAATTGCTACTTTAGGTTGGGGAAAATTTGTGGATGTTCTGATTGATAGTAGCGAGTATGAACAAGCCTTTGGCGAGTATACCGTACCCTATCAACGCAAACGAATGACTACAGACCGCCCAATCAGCTTTACGCCCCGCTATGGTGCTGATTATCGTGACCGGGCAGGTATTGTCCAAAAATGGCCGTATATTCGTCAATGGCGCGGGTTCTTGTCTCCAGGTTCGGGGCAAAATGTTGATTGGGGGGCATTGTCTGCTGTATTACTGGTAATAACCGCAGGCATAACCTTCTTATTTATCCTCAATTGGTTGGGAATTAGTAATATCTACTAACCTTTTAAGGGGAAAATAAGTAAGCCCGCCTCAGAATGAATTCTGAGTCTAATAACAAAAGTCGTCTAAAGACGACTGAAAAAAACTTTATAGTCCGTTTTAACGGACTTTAGTTATTAGCCCAGAACTTCAGTTCTGGGCGGGGTATGTCTAGAACGAAATCTTTCTTTGTTTAATTTGATCATAAAAGGAGAAAAATAATATGGCATTACCATTACTTGAGTACAGTCCCAGCAGTCAAAATCATCGGGTGAGCAGCTTTGGTGTTGCTGACCAAAATGAAGATACACCTTATATCTATCGGATTGAAGATGTTAGCTCTTACACTGACATAACAAACATTATTTGGGCTGCTTATCGCCAAGTTTTCAGCGAACATGAAATTCTCAAGTTTAACCGTCAAACAACTTTAGAATCTCAACTTAAAAACGGTTCTTTGTCAGTTCGTGACTTTATTCGCGGTTTAGCTAAATCTGAAGCTTTCTATCGTTTAGTTGTTTCTGTTAATAACAATTACCGTTTAGTAGACATTACCCTCAAACGTTTATTGGGTCGTTGTGCTTACAATAAAAGAGAAGAAATTGCATGGTCAATTGTTATTTGTAACAAAGGCTATGGCGGTTTCGTCGATGCTTTATTAGATAGCGAAGAGTACACCCAAAACTTTGGTGAAAATACCGTTCCTTACCAACGCAAGCGGTTTGTAGATCGTCCCTTTAACTTGGTAACTCCTCGTTACGGTGCTGACTTCCAAGAAACAGCAGGTACAGTCAAAACCGACTGGCGCTTTACCTTGGAGAACTTCTACACTGCTAAAGCTAAAGAAAAGCGCATGGTAGAAGGAGATCCTCGCAAGTTTGCAGCTATGGCGGCTTCTGTGTCTGGTAAAGGTAACTATGCTCAAAAGCTATCTTCCTTTGACATTGATTACCTAAATGCTGTTCCTTACCGTGGCAAGCGCTAGTACCAATTTCTCGGAATTAAAAATTAATAATTAAAACTTTAAGGTTTTTAATTATTAGTTATTTTGGCGGGTCTAGACTAGGTAAATTATCAAAAAATTGCCAATTTATAGGGTGCGTTGAGATGATGACTCTTGACGCACCCTAAATTTTTGACACTGCTTCTCATGGTTTTTGGAAACAGGAGTTTTTTACCTATATAAAGATGTACCTTGAGTTTATCTACAATTCAATTAACTTAAAGCCCCAAATTTTCAGAACTGCGATCGCTATTTCTGGATCTATGCCATCATAAGCTTCCCATTCAGAATGCGGATCTTTAGGATGCCCTTCACCGACATGACCTGCTATTTTAATCACGGGAATATTCACTAAGTGATCCCGTTCCATTCCTTTAGGGAGGGCGAGTTGAA
>JANMGZ010000153.1:0-19638 GCA_031374905.1 Dolichospermum sp. OTE_70_metabat_362_sub | reverse complement strand
TTTGGGAACTGGTACGTTAATAGTGGAAGGTCAAGTCAATTCTACAACGAGTGTTGCTGGATCTACTAGCAGATTAGAGGTAAAAATCCCAGTGAGAAAGAGTGATCCTGGATCATTACCAGGATTATGGCTAGCAAATGGTAATACATCACCATCACAGAATAACGAAATTGCAGGTAATGTACTTTTGAGTGATTGTAATGCAAGTACAAGTACTATTCGATTCAATAATACTGTCCCTCCTGGTAGTAATTATACTGCCAGAAATACTGCACGACCAATGCCAGTTATACCACTACCAGCACCTGCCGGAGCAATTAGCTTAGGTAGTATTGGTGGTACTGTTACACTTCCGAGATCTGTAGATGAAAGTCCAATAAATAAAGCAATAACTTTCAACAACAGATCTAATGTTTATGTCTATACAGCTAGTGCTATAACTGGCAATCTTACTATTACCCCCGGTAAAAAAGTAGTTATATACTTATCTGGTAGTATACCGAAAACCGCAAGTATAGATCACTCTTGTGCTGGTTATGCTGGAGCAGCCGGAACTTGCTTACCTACAAATTTCCAAATTTATGGAACAGGAACAACTGGAGAAATATGTGCAAATGGTAATAGACAAATAGAGGCTTTTATATTAGCACCTACATACTCTGGTGGTGTTAATGGTACTGGTGGTGGTCAAGGTGGTCTGAAAGGTTCTTTTTTTATAAAAGATTGGGGTCGGATTCAAGGCTGTGGTTCCAATACCTCAAATATAGCAGTTGTACAAACAGGAAACTGGGCTGATAGCGGTTTTACACCAGTGGAATACCCAC
Organism: Dolichospermum sp. OTE_70_metabat_362_sub; assembly: GCA_031374905.1. Lineage (GTDB taxonomy): Bacteria > Cyanobacteriota > Cyanobacteriia > Cyanobacteriales > Nostocaceae > Dolichospermum. The sequence goes on along the minus strand of JANMGZ010000153.1, from coordinate 18,814 downwards.
CCTACATTGATACTTTTAGTGGCTGGGAGAAAAAACCAGTTTAATAAACAGAGTTGGGTATTTATCAATCATTGCATAAATGCCCAATTCTAAGTTATCTCATAAGACTGAGTTGGTGCATATATGAAAAAGTTAAAACATAATCCCGATGCAGGTTTTAGTCTAGTAGAAGTATTAGTAGCCTTGGTAATGATATTTTTCTTTACTAATGTTGCGTTACAAATGTTTGTACTGTCTGGCGTTTTCAAAAAGAAAGCAGTTCAGTACACAAACGCCATCAACCTTATTCAGCAAGATATAGAAACAATTAAGAGTGCTGCTGATACCTATGCATTAACTACTGCCTTAAAAAATACTTCATGTAACCCTGCCAATAGTTCCAGCGGTATGGCAACTTATTTCATGAGTTCTCTATCAATTACAGCCTCAGCAACTGGGACTACTTATTCTCCTGTTGCAGGTACTCCTACACTGGTAAAAGGTCAATATTATTGGTTGTTGAGGAATCAAACGGTTTCTACCGATGCCCCTTATAATGTTTTACAACTAAAGTATAGAGTTAAAACAGGTACTAGCACTGCTCCAACTACTGCACCAACTATATTAGCTACAGCTTACACAGAGGTGATACCTTATGCGTCATTACAATGCCCATCACAATGAAAATGGATTTACTTTACTAGAATTAATCGTGGTCATGCTTTTTGTTGGCATTATAATGGCAATTTCTGCTCCTAGTTTCTCGGCTTTAAATCAAAGGAATAAAGTTACTCAGGATCTCACCAGCACTAAAAATGCCTTATTAGAAGCACAAAGAGGAGCTATGCGTCGAGGTAAAGACTGTGAGCTTTCTTTCTCTGCTTCTGGTGTAGCACCAGCAACAATTAGTGTTGTTAATACTAACAGTGGTAACTGTTTATCGGGTGATAGTTTAAATGGTTCTAGTTTCATTCAGCGAACATTGAATAACGTTTCTATGACTGTATATCGAGATGGAACATCAGGACCGATTAGCAGCCCTACTTTGACATTTGATTATCTTGGTAATCTGAATGAAACAGCACCGATAACAATCGTATTGAAACATAATAGCAATACTGGACAGCAAAAGTGTATAGTTGTATCCCAACCGTTAGGATTAATTGCAACTGGCAAATATACGGGTAGTGGTACTACTTATTCATTGAATTGTACTCCTTAAAAAATATGTTAAACAATACTTTTGATATCAAAAAAAATATCCACTTTTATCTTCAGAATTATAAAACTCGTCAATCTTCTCTCAATAGCAATGAGGGATTTACTTTAATAGAGTTATTAGTAGCAACAGCTATTATGACTGTTGCTGTGAGTATAGTTGGTGTTGGTCTGGTGGCAATGCTCAATCAGAACAAGAAAGCAGAATCGGAAAGTAATAGACGTGCTAATTTAAATCGAGCGTTGGATTATATTGCTAATGAAGTGAGAACGGCAAAGAACATAAAAACTACTGAGAATATTGCTAATACTGGTGATAATTTAACATTGCCTACTGGTTTTAATATACCCGCAAGTACCTATGGTCTTGTGCTTACATTTCCTGATAGTGATACTGATCCTAGTAATGACATAAAAAGTGTATATTTTGTAGCTCCTAGTGACAAAAATAGTACCTGTAACAAAACAAGTAGTTTATGGCAATGTCCCTTTGCCATTTTTCGTGCAAATGGTACTTATGCTAGTGGTTCTACTATACCCGCAAATACTGGTGTGATGGTTGTTGATGGTCTTAAAGCTCCTACACCTCTTCCTACCTGTTCTAATGTATCCGTAGGTATTAGTGGTTTTTATGGTTGTATTTCCAATAGCCGCCAAGTTGTTCTATCTTTATATGGTAAATTAACAGAAACAGATTCAACCACTCTCGCAGTCAGTTCTACTGCTGTTACTAGGGCTAAATAATTAAACGATTTCTTACCGAATCCACAATCCAGGGAATAAATTCCCTGTCTAATAGCTAAAGTCGGTTAAAACCGACTAGGGTTAGTTTATTTTTTCAGAGTGCGTTTTAACGCACTTTAGCTATGAGACCGGAAATTGATTTCCGGGCGTGATTTGCGGGCGGGTGTGGAAGCAAACAAATAAGGTATTTTGAAATGAACCGGGGTAAGAAATCGGCAGTTATAAACCGCGAGAGAATGGAAAATGAGTGAAATAACAGCAAATTATGACGAATCATGGAAAGAAGCATTAAACGAATATTTTGAAAGCTTCTTATCCTTTTTCTTTCCTTTGGCTTATGAAGCAATTGATTGGACACAAAAGCCTGAATCTCTTGATAAAGAACTACAGGAAATTACAGCTTCAGCAAAAACACAAAAGCCGAATTGCCGATAAGCTTTATAAAGTGTGGTTGTTGGATAAACAATATATATGGATTTTAATTCATATTGAAATTCAGAGTCAATATGATGTTGATTTTGAAGAAAGAATGTACATTTATAATTACCGAGCCTTTGACCTTTATCATAAATTTGTGGTTGGTTTGGCAATTTTAGGTGATACAAGCCCTACATGGCGACCTAACAGTTATAATCAAGCCATGTTAGATTGCGAATTGAGGCTAAAATTTCCCATTGCTAAACTTCTGGACTATGAATCACGTTGGCATGAATTAGAATCTCATCCTAATCCTTTTGCTATCATAGTAATGGCACATTTAAAAACTAAAGCCACTACTGGTAATTTTTCAGAACGGGAAGAATGGAAATGGACATTAATTCGCGGACTTTATGAACGCGGTTTAACAAAAGAACAAATTGTTAAACTCTTTAAAATCATTGATAAAATGATGACCCTACCTAAACAATTGCAAGCAGGATTAGTCGCTAAAATCAAACATTTTGAGGAGGAAACTAAAATGCCTTTTATTAGTCCAACTGAAGAATTAGCTATGGAACGGGGTGAGCAAAAAGGAATACAACAGGGTATACAACGAGAACAACAGCTAATTATCCGGCAACTAAATCGGCGAATTGGTGAAATTGAATCATCATTAATTGAGACAATTCGCACATTAACAATTGACCAATTAGAATTACTTGGTGAAGCGCTTTTAGATTTCTCCTCTATCACGGATTTAGAACAATGGTTAGAAAATAAACCATTTATATTGTAGGTACTAGAGGTTGTTTGAAAAGTGATATCAGGTGTGATTGTTTACCCCTTCAGTCCCCCTTTTCCAAGGCTACGGTGTACACACATCTCTGTGGAAAACCAACATCATCGGAGATCCTCCTAAATCCTCCTTTCTAAGGAGGACTTTGAGTCTAATTCCCCCATTTCTAAGGGGGGTTAGGGGGGATCTTGATTTTCAAACATCCTCTAAAATCTAAAATCAGCAACGCCAAATAAACTCAGTTTTTAAGCACCCATTCCTGAATAGCGCTTCAAGCCCTTACGCCATAAAAAACGATTAGTACCTAAAAATATAAAAAACCAAGCTAAAAGTGATAAAAATCCTCTGGTTAAATCTACAGGTAATCCTACTAAAATACTAGCTGGAAAATTAATCATATAGGGAAAAGGTGTCCACATAACTATGTTTCTTAAATCTTCGGGAAACACATCTAGAGGGGCTATCAAACCTGATAAAAATAGAAAAAACAACAACCATAAATTTTCTAAAGCTGCGGCTCTTTCTGTCCAAAATACAAACATAGCAAAGGTATATTGAATTATAAATCGTAATGCAAAAGCCATCATTGCTGCCAATATAAATAGTAATAAATTAGCTATATTTGGTAACCAAAAGGCTTGGGGATATAGAATAAAAAATAATATTGATAGAAGCAATACAAAAGGCATTCGTGCGCATCTTTCGCTAAGATGATTAGCGACGTGATGCCAAATTGGATCTATTGGTTGTAATAGTTTTGGTGATAATTTACCTTCTAATACTTCTTTTTCAAAGTCATAAATTACCCAAACAATGCTGAGTTGTCTAGCTAAAAAAACTCCGAAAAAATATCGAATAAAATCTATAGATTTAAAAGCAAATTTACCACTTTCAGAAGCTTCAACCCAAATACCCATCATGATAATTGGTAAAGAACCAGCTAAAACCCAGAATATTAATTCTGACCTATATTCAAGCATATTAGCATAATATACTGATAGTAAAGTTGAGGCTTTTCTAATAAGTTTTTTCATGGTAATTAATGATTAAATCCTTTTTGAAAAACCCGACCAATTACCTCTTCTACTGGTGGTTCTGTGACTGTTAAATCTACCACTGGCAATTCTGCTAAAATCTGGGAAACAGTGCCAGTCATGGCTTCTTGTGGAACAATAAATCTGACTGATTTTCCTTCCAGCATTTGCACGTCACCATAGGAGGTTAGTTTTTCTAGTGGCAATGCTTGGGCTAATTCGATATAAATTTCTCGATAAGGTGCAAAACTTTCTAATAATCCATCTAATCTACCATCATACATGAGTTTTCCTTCATGAATTAATAATACCCGTTCACACAAAGCTGTAATATCAGCCATGTAATGACTCGTTAATAATATAGTTGCTTGATATAGCTGATTATATTCCCGTAAAAAATTACGTACTCCTATTTGAGCATTAACATCTAATCCTAAAGTTGGTTCATCAAGAAATAACACTTGGGGACGGTGTAAAAGTGCTGCTAACAGTTCAGCTTTCATTCTTTCACCTAATGATAATTTTCGGACTGGTTGGGTTAGCTTACCTGTTAAAGCCAGCATTTCTGTTAATTCCCCAACTCGACGCTGAAATTCTTTGTCAGAAATATTATAAACTGCGGCGTTAATTCTCAGAGAATCTAGTGCCGGTAAATCCCAAATTAATTGCTGTTTTTGTCCCATCACTAAGGTGATTTTTTGCAAAAATGCTACTTGACGATTAAAGGGAACAAATCCACCCACTTTAACTGTACCGCTAGAAGGATGAATTAACCCTGTAAGCATTTTTAAGGTGGTAGTTTTACCCGCGCCATTGGGTCCCAAAAAACCCACAATTTCCCCTGGTTCAATGCTAAAAGAAACATCCTGAACGGCGTTGATATTGCGATAGGTTCGGCGAAAAAAGTGAGAAAGCGTCCCCGCTATTCCTGGATCTTTAATCGCTACTGGATAAGATTTATTCAGGTTTTCGGCAATAATAATTGACATAGAAAGTTTATTTCCTTTGAGAAAGTTTCTGGCGATTAGAAATCGCGGCTACACGAACAAAGTCCACCTCCGTGGACTAAGAGAACTCCACAAAAAAGATGATTCAATCTTGTGGGATGGGGATCTTGCCCGTCCTTTTATTATTAGCGGGCAAGATGCCCGCACCACAAGAAATTTTGGGATATTTTTTTAATTGGAAGTCTCTAAAGAAAAACTAAGAATTTCTAACCTGCGGAGGCAGGTTTTGTCTGTGTAGCTGCGATTTCTAATCGCCTTGAGTTTCTGCCTTTTACTAAGGATCGCACAAATGGCGAGCAGAATGCTTCTCTCCTGGAGAATTATTTTTTTCGGAATTTTCTAATTCCTGATTATTCTGTAAGTAATCTTTTACCCAGTTACAAGCATAATCTAATTCATTTGTAGCCAAAATTTGGGGTAAATTCCAGATAATGGCAGTGCGATCGCCACTAACGGATACTAAACTTTTTCCATCAGCACTGAAAGTTAAAGAAGACACTACCGCACGATGACCAAATAGGGTAATAATTGGCTTGCTATTAAGATCCCAAAAATTGATTGTGTTATCGTCACTAGCAGCAGCTATCATTTTTCCATCTGGACTAAATTTGATTTTGTTTAATCCAACTTTTGAAGTTACTAATGTTTTTAATAATTTGCCATTGATTTGCCATAATTTGATAGTTCGATCATCACTTAACGATGCAATTAATTTACTATCCGGGCTAAAGGTGACATCAAAAACTTGGCCGTTATGTCCTTTTAAGGTGTTGAGGAGTTTACCCTCTTTATTCCATAAACGGACTGTTTTATCATAACTAGCAGTTGCTAATACTTGACCATCAGGACTAAATTCTACACCGATAATAGGTTCTTTATGGGCTTGGATAGTTTTTTGCCAGCGAAAACTAAAGGGTTTTTTATAATCTCGTTGCCAAAGTCGGAGAGTTTGATCAAAACTAACGGAAGCGAGAAGTTGACCATCAGGACTCAAAGCAATATTATCAATCCCTGCTGTATGTCCTGAAAGGGTATCTATGAGAGTGCCATTTATGTTCCAGATTTTGATGGTTTTATCATAACTACCAGTTGCTAAATATTGGCTATCAGGACTAAAAATAACGGAGGTAATGCCATTTTGATGTCCTTTTAAACTTTTGAGTAATTTGCCATGACGTTGCCAAATATTGATGACATAATCCCAACCTGTAGTAGCAATAATTTTACCATTAGGACTGATAGCAGCTTGTGTTAAGTTGAGTTGATGGCCTCTTAAAACTGTGAGTAAGGGATTTTGTAATTGCCAAAATTTAACACTATTATCTAAACTGCCTGTTGCGAGAATTTTACCATCAGGACTCCAAGCGATCGCCCAAATTGCCTGTTGATGTCCTTCTAAAGTTAGTAAATCCTTACCGTCAATACTCCATATTTTCACTACTTTATCCCAACTAGCAGCCGCAATGGTTTTACTATCGGTACTAAAAGCGATCGCAATTACTGAATATTGTCCCTCAAAATTACTGATTTTTTGACCATCAAGACTCCAAATTTCTATTTTTTTATTATTACCACCTGTAGCCAACAGCTTACCATCAGGAGAAATTGCTAAACCACGCACAGCATCGTTACGACGATTAAATTTAACTAATTTTTTCCCGTCTCGACTCCACAGTATTGCTGTGCCATCAAAACTACCTGTTATTAATTTTTTACTATCAGGAGTAAATAGAACTTTATAAATAGTTAATGGATGAGCCTTAATGATAGTGAGTTTTTTTGCTGCTAAATTCCACAATCCTAAATTACCATCATTCATACCAATTGCTAAAAGTTGACCATCAGCACTAAAAGCTATACTTTTAACTTCTGCATTAACAGCGATAGTTTGCAACTTTTGCCCATTCAATAACCAAATTTTAACAGTTTTATCAAGACTACCGGAAGCAATAATTTTCTGATTAGGACTAAAAGCAACTGTGGAAACTGTCGAATTATGACCTTTAAATGTCCAGATTAATTTGCCATTTTTGTCCCACAATAACATTTCATTTCGATTAGTAATTGCCATCTTCTGGCTATCAGGACTCCAGGCTAAATCCCAAACCAAACTGAGATTCTGACCTGATAAGCGATTACGTTCTTGCGCTCCATAACTAGCTTGACGGATCACATTATCAGTCAATTGATCCAGTTCAGGATAATTAATATTTAATTTTTTAAATTCTCTTTTTGCTTTAATAGCATCCATCAATGCTTCTAATTCTTGATGAGACTTAAAGCGACCATTGGAAGAGGATACTAAAGCTTTAATTTCACTAATTTTTGCTAATTTTTCATTCTGAAGAGATTGACGATATAACCAGAAAGCTATTCCTCCTAAGCTGACAGAAGTTAAAAAAGCTGTACTAATTACGGCTAATAAAAATTTTTGCAATCGAGCATTTTTTTGTTGTTCAAGTAGTTGAATTTCCATATTTTTGGACTTTTCTGCTACTAAAACAAGCTGTTGTTCTCGTCGTTCTAATTCTGCACTTTTAGCTAAAAATTGATTATCTAAATTTGTTAAGCTTTTATCCCAAGCCCAAACTTGAGCATCTGCTAGTGCTTGTCCTCTTAATAAACGAGATTCATCAGTTTGTTGAGAAGTTAACCACGCCTCAAATGTTTGCGAGTAAGGACGTAAATTAGCTAATTGTCTTTCTACCCAATCCAAGTTAAATACTTGGGCATAAATGCGATTTTTAAACGTTAATAATCCTGCTTGTTTAATAACTAAACCTGATAGCAATAATTCTATTTGTTCTCTACTATCATCAGACTTAACTTCCATACCTTGCAAAATTTGCTGGTAAATTCCTAATAATCTGCTGACAAGCTGTTGATTATAAAGTAGCCGATCTCGGATAGTTCTTAAATGTTCTGGTTCGTCTTGAGATTCCCAATTTTTAATAATATATTCATTCACAATATTATCTAACCAAAACTCTTCATAACCTTTAGTAAAGTCTAGATGATCATCATTTATGTTAAAATTAGTGATGAGATTACATAACTTTTGAGTTAAAAAAGGCTGCCCTCCTGTCCAATCTAAAATTTGTTTCATGACTGGGTGCGGATTAGCTATCACTAACTCTAATCCTCCAATTAAAGAATCTACATCTTCTAATTTAAATCCTTTTAATTCAATAGCTTGACCAATATTAAAAGGTGTTCTTTTTACATCTTGAATTAAATCTGATGGAGTAGCTACCCCAAAAATTGCAAATGTCAACCGCTGATATTCTGGATCTATAGCTCTTTGATTATAACAGTATCTAATTAATGCAAAAAAATCATCTACAGGAAAATTCAAGCTGAGGATACTATCAATTTCATCTATAAAAATAATTAGCTTTTCTTCAGGAAATTGAGTTAATAATTCCGCAATAAACCGACTTAGATTTTGGATTAAGGAAATATCATCTCCTGTTTGCCACCATGATTTTAAATTGAATTTTCCTAAAAGTTTAAATCCTCGGCATAAATCGGCGATTATTCCTTTATACCATTGAGTTGGAGTAATATTTTCACTGCCAATATTCGTCATATCAACAGTTGTACATTTAAATCCTTCTTGTTCTAAATGATGTTTAGTTCTCACTAATAGGGATGATTTACCCATTTGACGACAGTTAAGAACATAACAAAATTCACCATGTTTTAAAGCGTTATATATTTCTATGTCTGCTTGTCTTTTTACATAACTAGGGGCATTATTGATGAGGCTACCACCGACTTGATATGTATGAGTATTCATATTAGTGATATTTATTATTCATCATAGCCAAATTTAAATTTAGAACTCAAAATACTGCGATCGCGTCCCAATCGCTTGGCTTGATACAGTGCTTGATCAGTAGCTTCAAAAAACTCTCTTAAAGAGAAATATCCCGAAGGAATGACACAGGCAATTCCTAAGCTTATGGTTAAGCTAATCATGTTTGTTACTTGATTTTTTTTGGTTAACTCAGGAATTGTAATTCTTAATGATTTTACTGTTTCTCTGATTTCTTCAGCAATTAATATAGCTTCTCTTGCGTCAACTTGTGGCAAAATTAATACAAATTCTTCACCACCATAACGAGCAACTAAATGATCTGGACTTTTAATTACTGAACTAATTGCTTGAGCAATTTGACGTAAACAATTATCACCACTTTGATGTCCATAGGTGTCATTATGAAATTTAAAATCATCCAAATCTGCTAATATTAAAGATAGAGGTTCTTGGATGTATGTCATTCTTTCCCATTCTATTGCCAAACTTTCATCAAAATACTTACGATTAGCAACTTGAGTTAGTTTATCAATATTAACTAACAATTGCAATTTTTCATTTTCTTTTTTTAATTTATCCCAGGTAATATCATTACTTTCTATTAGTAAATTTTTTTGAAAAAATAAACGATACAGTTCGCAAAAAGGTTGATAATTATAGCCATTTAATTTAATTAACCCTAAACTATCTAATTTATAAACCAAATTCGCCGATAAATTTATGTTGCTATTTGGGGAATTGACAACTTGATTATATGCTTGAGATAATTCTGCATCTTGTAGCAATATATTTAGTAAATTTCTTAAATATCCGCTATAAATACATTTACCATTTGTAGAATTATCTAATAGTTCTGTTAAGGAAATTTTTTGCTGGTAGATATAATATAAAGCCTGATGAATTAAATATGGCTGTCCTCCTACCCAATACATTAAGTTTTCCACAGCTTGACTATCACACCAATCTAGTTCATAACGTCTAACTAACTCTGTCACTTGCTCGACTGTAAATTCTGGTAATTTCAATGACAAACCAACATTAAACGGAGATTGATTGATATTTAAAGGAATATAAACTTCGGTGGAGTGGAATAATATCAACCGGACTTTTTGCCAAATCAGAGTTTGTTTACCTTGTTCATGCCAATTGCGTAGTAAAAGTAAAAAATCTTGGGCAATTTGTTGATGTTGAAAAATATAATCTAATTCATTTAAAATTAAAACCAATGGGCTGTTAATTTGCTCTAACAAATAACTCTCGAAATAAATTAAAGCACTAACTTTACTACCAATGTCTTCATCCCAATAATCATCCAAATGTGATTCAAGTGACAACTGCCGAGCTACATTTACACAAAACCAGCGTAAAAAATTATTAAGGCTGAAAAAAGTTTGTCTATCTACTAGTTTGAAGTCTATAGTAACTACTGCATATTCCTGTGTCTGAGCTTGGTGAATTAGCCGTAACATCAAAGAACTTTTGCCCATGTGCCGAGGTGCTTTAATACGAATTAAACTCCCTGGTTTGAGTAATTCTGTATAGGCATCACTTTCAATGGGAGGGCGTTCAATATAAAATTGAGAATTGAATGGTAGTGGATCCCCCGGTAAAGTAATATTTTCCTGCATTTGGTATCTATCTTGTTGGGTTGTGCATTAATCTTCGATTTTACTTATCAACTCAAAGGCAATCAACATTTAAGTATAATTATTTATTTTTTAACTTCTGTAAACCCTTTGGAAAAATTATTCATAAAAATTAACAGTTCCCAAACTGGTACTGAATAAATTACTAATTGTCAATTGTCAATTGTCAATTGTACATTGTTGAACTACCTTAAACGCCCTGAGCGTAAAATACTGATAACCAACCACAATCCTAATAAACTAGCAGCCGTAAATAGGACAATACTAATAAATGATAACTCAGAGGTTTGGGCTTGACTAGAAATAATAGCAGCGCCCATAATCAGTGAACCGACTAAAATACTAAATGAAAGACGGTTAGCGGCATCATCTAATGTCCGACGCATTCCATCTAATCCCTTGAGTGATAAATTCCACTGTAAAGTTTCTGAAGTTACCCGATCTAATAATAGTTCAATTTGTCGAGGAGATTGCAAAGATAGACTTTTAATATCTAGGGCTGTGCGTAACAATGATCTTATCGGACTATCTCCCAATAACTGACGACGAAATAAATCCGTAATTAATGGTTTAATTTCCTCAAATAAATTTACTTCTGGATTAAAATTCCTGGTTACTCCTTCCAAATTTGCTAAGGTTTTGGCATATAAACCCATATTACTAGGTAATCTAATTTGATTGTTTCTAGCAATTTGTAAAATTTCATAAATTACTTGACTAAAATTAATTTCTGTCAAACTAATATTATGATATTTTCGCAGCATCCGATCATAATCATTTTCTAACTTAGATAAAATAATTGGTTGGGCTGAATCCGAAAGTTGCAAAGTTAGTTGAGCGCATCTTTGGGCATCTAAATCAACAATTGCTAACAACATTTCTGTTAATATTTGTTGGGTGCGGGGATCAAGTCTACCCATCATCCCACAATCTAAAATAGCAATGCGACCATCTATTAAATAAAATAAATTACCAGGATGGGGATCAGCATGAAAGAAACCATCAATATATATTTGCTGAAAAAAAGCGCGAAATAGTAAAGTAGTAATTTCTTTGCGCTTATTGTCATCACGGCTCAAATCTGCCACAAGTAAAGGGACACCATCTAACCATTCCATCACTAGCACTTTTTTTGTAGTTAAATGCCAGTAAATTTCCGCTACTACTATTTGCTGGGGATCATACCAAGGACTTTGGGATAAATTGTGGCGTAATTGATCTGTAAAACTTGCTTCTCGGGTAAAATCTAATTCAGCTTCTAAAGCTTTGGTAAACTCCTGTGCAATTGATTTAATATCAGCAGTTTGTCCGAACTCTGTACGGGCTACTAAATCTGCAATTCCTTGAATTAAAGTAATATCTTGGGCAATAGTTTCATCAATTCCTGGACGTTGCACCTTGAGAGCCACTTCTCGACCATCTATCAAAGTAGCGCGATGGGTTTGGGCAATTGATCCCGCTGCCACAGGAATATGATTAATAGTAGTGAAAGTTTCTTCCAGTGAGTATTTTAGCTGTTTACGAATCAGGATTTCTACCTCTAACCAAGAAACCGGAGGAACTTCATCTTGGAGAGTTGAAAGTTCTTCAATATAAGCAGCACTGAGTAAATCAGGACGGGTAGAAAGTAGTTGACCAAGTTTGACATAAACAGGTCCTAAATCTACCAAAATATTTTTTAACACAGCCGGAGGAGGTAGCTGGGGTTGATCAGCTTTACCACCAGTCAACAGTGTTCTCATATAGTCCCACCCATTGCGAAGGACTACTTCAATAATTTCTCTTTGACGAGGAACGGTTTGGGTTAAGAACATTTTTGGTAATTAGTGATTGGTAATTGATAATACTCCGCTGCACTAAGCCAGTTTTACTCCTGACTCAGTGATTTCTGCTTTGTTATGTTTTTGATCAGCAATCATAAAGTTTGATTGCGATCGCCAAAAAAAGAGGCTCAAATCTGCTAATTGACATATACTGTCACAAAATACTATTGACAGTCTACTTATAATGAACAACAGGACTTTGAGCCATCTACCAAGGGTTTTAACTTTTACAATAAATCCGTAAATCGATCATCGTTTTGCAGGATTTTGAGGATCTGCTTAATTTCTTGGGTACGGTCTTTTTTAACTACTAGGGTAACATTGCGATCGCGCACAATCACCACATCTTCTAAACCAATAGTGACAATTACATCATCAGGATTGGAGGCATAAACAATTGCACCTTGGGTATCTAAACCCACATGAGTAGCAAGTTCTACATTAGGGTTATTGTCCTGTTTCAGTAAACGTTCAATAGCATTCCAATCACCCAGATCATCCCAACCAAATGATACCGGCAAAACGTATGCTAGACTGGTTTTTTCCATCAGCGCATAATCTATACTTTTCTTAGGCAACTGTGGATAAATGTCAGGACCTCGTTGTTCTAAAGGTTCAATAATTTCTGGTGCATGGGTGCGTAATTCTGCCAAAACAACACCAGCCCGAAAAACAAACATACCACTATTCCAGCTAAACCGTCCCGTTGATAAAAAAGTTTCCGCCGTTTCCCGGTCGGGCTTTTCAGTAAAACGGTTCACATGATAAGCCGGAAAGTTACTAAAGCTACCTATCTTTTCACCTTGTTCAATATAACCATAGCCAGTTGATGGGAAATTAGGTTTGATCCCCAAAGTCACAATTGCTGCTTTGTTGGTTGCCAAATCTATAGCAGCAGCTAAAGTTTCTGCAAATACTTCCAGGTCAGCAATCCAGTGGTCAGCCGGAAAAAAGCCAATAATAGCGTCATCTCCGTAACGCTTTTTAATTTCTAAACTTGTCCAAGCAACAGCAGCAGCGGTGTCTCTACCCTGTGATTCAATGAGTAAATTTGACTCTGGTAAATCAGGAAGTTGTTCTCGTACCCCTTGAGCAATTGGACTGGAAGTAATTACCCACAGGTTTTCCCAACTGCCAGATAGAGTTAACAATCTATCAGCAGTGGATTGTAATAAACTTCTAGAGCTACCGTCAAGGCTCAAAAATTGCTTAGGTCGGTCTAATCGGCTTAAAGGCCAAAAACGTTCACCTTTACCACCAGCAAGAATTACAGGAAAAAATAAATTATTCATGTTGGCATATACACGTAATTCAGAACAATATATAGCAGGGAATAGGGAATAGGGAATAGAAGATGCAAGAGCAGGGAGTAGAAGGTAGGGGTCAGGGGGCTGGGAGCATGGGGAGAAAACTTTTCTTCCCAATCACCAATCCCTATGAAATTAACTTTTCACAAAATCTAAAATTTCCATAGTGAGTTCTAACTCCCAATATTTGTAGCTTGTATTAACATACCTTTAAGGAGTGGTTGAGTGGGGAGAAAATTGTGATTAAACAAGTTCAATGGTCAGACAATCAGGTAGCACCTCAGCAAGTACCAATCTCAGAACCGGAGGTGAAGCAGCCACCAGTTCAAAACTCAGAAAATCAGGTAACACCTCAACAAATACCCGCGCCAACCTCGGTGGTGAAACCAAAACAATCTGTTAACTCTTCTCGTAACATGGTTGAATCCGTGGGTGCTATTCCTAACGAACTTTATGACCGCTTAGGCTTATCAGTTCCTCGCTGGTTATTGTGGGTATTAACCGTTGTTTTAGGGATAATTTTATCTGGATTACTGGCATCAAGTTTGGCGCTATGGACTCCTCTATGGAGTAATTTAGACCAAGCAAAAGATGATGAATTTGGTTCTAATAAACAAGATCAAGTAAAAGTACCTGGAGATTTATGGACTAAACTTTCTCAGTACAAACTATCAAAACCCATGAACATTTTAATAATGGGTATTGAACCAGTTCAAGGTACTATAGACGGTTCTCCAGAAAGTTTTGCTGGTAAGAGCGATACCATGATGTTGGTAAGGTTAAATCCCAGTGATAAATCTATTCGCTTATTATCAATTCCCAGAGGGACAATGATAGCGATTCCTGAACAGGGATTAACTAAGGTATCTGAAGCTAACGCTAAAGGTGGTCCAGTTTTAGCCGCACGGGTAGTTAGTCGTAGTTTAGGTAATGCTCCCATAGATCGGTATATTCGTATTTCTACTAGTGGCTTTCGGCAATTAGTTGAACAGTTGGGTGGGGTGGATATATTTGTCCCCCAAACCATGAATTATCAAGATCAGGCTGGTGGCTTGGCTATGAATTTAGTCAGCGGTTGGCAAAATCTCAACGGTGAACAAGCAGAACAGTTTGCTCGCTTTCGTGAAGAAGGTATGGGGGATTTACCCAGAGTTCAGCGACAACAAGCACTAGTAACTGCTTTAATGCAGCGTCTCAACAGTCCCACCGTTTTACCCAGGTTGCCTCAATTAACTCGCTTAATGCGAAAGTATTTTGATACTAATCTGAAAATGGAAGAAATGATGGCGCTGGCGAATTTTTCCGTCAATGTAGAACGGGATAATTTCCAAATGGCCATGTTACCTGGTACTTTTAGCAAATTCAGTCAAGACCCCAATAACTATTGGTTAAATATGACTGGCCAGCAAAGCTTATTAAATGATTTTGTTGGGGTAAACATAACCGGTCTTAAATCAGACACCAGACCAGTTTCTATCCAAAGAGTTGCTGTGCAAAATACGACTAATCAACCCCAGCTAACAGAAAAAGTTATTACCTATCTTAAACAGAAAGGTTTTACTAATGTTTACGCAGTTCCAGATTGGCCAGATACCCAACGTCAAACTCAGATTATTGTCCAAAAAGGCAACCGACAACCAGGAATTGACTTGCGACAAGTTTTAGGTTTAGGACAAATCGAAGTTTCGGGTAATGGCGATTTGGAATCTGACCTCACAATTCGCATTGGGAAAGATTGGAAATAGCTAATTGGTAATTGGTAATAGATAATATTTACTATTGCCTTTTACCTATTCCCTCTTATTATCTACAAATTAAAAGTTTATGAATAAGATTTTGTTTAAGTTTTTAAGTTTGATCTTAATTTTTATTTTGGCTGGTTTCTGGATAATTATTAATCCCCAGCCAGCTTTTGCTCGAGTTAATACCATCAATTACAATAATGCGAGTTTGGAAAATCGTGACTTTTCCTATACTGATTTAGTTGGCGGAACTTTTGTCGCAGCTGAAATGCGAGGAACAAATTTTCAAGGTGCAAATTTAACTAACGCTATTTTTACCAAAGGCGTTTTATTAAAAGCTAATTTAGAAGCCGCAAATTTAACAGGTGCTTTAGTTGATCGTGTTACCTTAGATAGTGCTAATCTAAGAAACGCTATTTTCACAGAAGCAACTTTAACCCGTAGCCGCTTTTATGATGCTGATATCACTGGTGCTGATTTCACAGACGCATTAATTGATCGTTATCAAGTATCCTTACTCTGTGAAAGAGCAAACGGTGTTAATCCTGTAACTGGTATTTCTACAAGAGATAGTTTGGGTTGTAGGGAATAGGTGATAGGTTACAGCTTTAGGCAAATAAACCAAAATTGAAACTTTTTTAAGTTCTGGACATCCTGATGAAAGTTATATAAAATAATACATAATCTTATAAATTATCAGGAAGAATATAGAAATATATCTCACGATTAACCCAAACCTTAATGTTGGCTTGTGTTACTGTTTTAACCAGTGTATTTACTACTAATATTTAGAGAGTTTAGCCAGCGAGTAAATACTTTATTTATCCTATTTCTAGGGATCACATTTCTGTTGTTGTAGGTTGAGTGATAAAAATACTAATCCACCCTACTCTTAATCTTAATGTGTTTCGCTTATGCGTATTGGATAGTTCTTCCTTGTCAAGACCATGCTAACAGGTTTTTTGGGAAGTGTCAAGGGGGTAAAAAAACTTTTCGCGCTCATTTTTAGCGGTTTGTGACAAAGCGGGATTGACTTTGATTGCTGATTTTTGTTGTCAGAATCAGGATATCCAGGATTTAAGGATGTACAGGATGTTTGATTTGTATGATGTTGATGAGTTTTTGGGAATGGTGATTTTTGTTGTCAGAATCAGGATATCCAGGATTTAAGGATGTACAGTATGAGGATTAATGATGAAGATGGCATTTTTGATGATTCTGTCAATCTTGAACCTGACTTTATATGCCGACATAGATTCCCATTATAACTTAATGATAGGTTAAATTCAGAAATTTGTCAAGCAGTTTTTAACGACAATTAGCAAATATAAATTAATTTTTTTTAATCTTTAATGATATCAAGACTTAAATTTTCAACCGCATAATAACACAGCGTATAAGCCCAAAGAAAACAAAAAATTTAGCCGTAACAGTGATTACAGTTATAGGAGAAAATAAAAGGATGGCTAAACCAAATTAATAAGATTCAGGAGGTCGAAGACAGGAGGCAGGAAGAACTCACCCTTACTCATAGTGGGATTAAAGGCAGGACGCTTTATACTGCACTTCGTGCCGCTACGCTAAGGTGCTGCGCGTCTTGTGTATAATTCTTTTTTTAAACTGGGCTTTAAACCCAGAACTAAAGTTTTAATTGATACTCCTAACCTTCTGCCCCTGCCTCTTAACTCCTGCCTTTTTGTAATAATTGTCAAATCTACAACTATTCACTTTATCTACGGAAAACCAAGTATGAGCGAAGTTACGTCGAAAAAATACAAATCATGGAAACAGATTCCTTTAGCAGTACAGATTGTAATTTCTATCATCTTGGCAGCAAGCGTGGGGACTTTACTGGGTGGACAAGCCGCAAATAATCCTGAGTTAATCAATCATCTAGCTATCCCCTGTAATTTAATACTGAAGGCATTGCGGGCATTGGCAACACCATTAATTATGTTAGCGGTATTGCACGCATTTCTCACTGCGGAAATACCCGGTCAATCTGGCCGCCGTTTAGCAACACTGCTAATCACAAATACGACTGTAGCCATCTTGATTGGTCTTTTTGTTGCCAATGTCTTAAAACCTGGTTCATGGGGTGGTATTGCAGCCCCAGACAGCACCGAAGCATCAACTAAAACTTTTGATCCTTGGGGACTAATCCAAGATATTGTGCCTGAGTCTATTCTCAAACCTTTAGTTGATAACAACGTCATTCAACTGATTTTTATTGCTTTGTCCTTTGGAATAGTTTTGCGGGGATTGAAAGCACAGCAGATATCTGAAGGTAAAACAGATTACCAAGCAATTGAGAGGGTAATCACGACATTATTTGAAGCAGTAATTCGGATTCTCCACTGGATTATCGCTTTAGTCCCGTTGGCAGTTTTTGGCATCGTTGCTAAAACGGTTGCCCTTCAAGGGTTTGCCCCATTTAAAGCTTTAGGGGCGTTTATTGTGTCTGTGCTATTAGCTTTATGTTTGCAAGCCTGTTATTACTTGCTGCGGGTGAAGTTGGGTTCTTGGGTAAAGCCAACTGACTTTTTACGTGGGGGTTCGGAAGCTTTGTTAACGGCTTTTTCTACTGCGTCTTCCACAGCCACAACACCAATTACTTTTGAGGTTTTACTGCAAAAAATTGGGTTGCGAGAGTCTTCTGCTTCGCTGGGGGCGTTAGTGGGGAGTAATTTTAATAATGATGGTACGGCTTTGTATGAGGCTATGTCAGCATTATTTATTGCCCAAGTGTTGAATTTACATCTTTCTTTACCACAACAGTTAATTGTTATACTTACGTCTATTTTCGCTTCTGTTGGTGCAGCAGGTATCCCTGAAGCGGGTTTGGTGACGATGACCCTTGTATTTACTTCTGTTGGTTTACCTACTCAATATATAGCTTTGTTGGTGACTGTGGACTGGTTTCTTGATCGTTGTCGCACTGCTATTAATGTGATGGGTGATATGACTGTTAGTTGTTTGCTTGATGGGAAGCAGCGTCGGGTTGAGTAGTTAAACAACGTTACGGAAGGTAGAGCCTTTGAGAATTCATTTTCATATAGAGTATGGGAATGAGAAAATATGGGCGCGAGTATGGGAATGAGAAAATATGGGTGCAAGTATGGGAATGAGAAAATATGGGCGCAAGTATGGGAATGAGAAAATATAGGCGCAAGTATGGGAATGAGAAAATATGGGCGCAGGCCCTGCGCCCCTACTATTTGTCTATCTCATATTTTGCTTTTTCTCGGCTTTAGGATCTCGATTGGCTACAGCGGCTA
>JANMGZ010000144.1:0-5477 GCA_031374905.1 Dolichospermum sp. OTE_70_metabat_362_sub | reverse complement strand
CGGCAAATCTTTCTCTCATCAGATCTATTGCACTCAACATCCTTCGTCGAAATGGTTATACTTCCATGACAATTGCCCAAAGATTTATCTCTCACGATATTGACAAACTTCTTCGTCTTGTGGAATGAAACAGCCCTGCCTGCGCCCCTACCTCCTGACTCCTCATCTCAAAATTCCGTCCAACGGTCTTGGGGTAAAAAAGAACGCTCCATAGGAATTGGGGCTACTGGTTCAGTTAGGGTAAATATCCCTTCTGTAATCCATTGTTTCAACTCCTGGGCTACCTGTCGGGAAAGAAATAAACTGGCTAAAGAAGCCACTCGTACCGTCCTGCCTTCAATAGTGATGCGTCCAGATTTAAGTTGGGCGTAACTCACTAAACCGAAGGTAGGACGGACACGACGCGGAATCGAAAAATCTACAATTGGTGCTACTAAGTCTTTGTCTTGCACAGCACAACGTTCTACCACACCAGCATTTAAAACTGGCAATGGTACACCTACACCCATCATTAAAGATGGTCCATAGCTTTTAAAGTAACAACCTCGTATCCATCGCGCATCCATTTGTTTAGCATCACCAATTAACGCTAAAGTTGCCGAAGGTCCAATAGGTGTCCGATTCTCTAACCGCTTTTGCAAGGGAAAATGTTGTGTCCCTTCCCAAGCCACATAACCAATACCCCCAGCTAAAAAAATCTTTGTCCCAATTCCCACAAGTTGTAAATCGGGGTCATTGAGGAGGGGGGAAAGCGAACCAGGGTTAGAATAAACTGCATTGCCTACGCGGGGCTGTAATGGTCCTAAATAGGTATGTAGTGGGCGATCGCCTCCATTTACACCAACAATAAAATTTTGATAAAGATTGCGCGGATTAAATAAATAAAACTGATTGATAGTGTCACGGGTGACAGTGGTTTCAAATGTGGCTCTAGGGTAGCAATCGGTAACTTGTCCCACAGCGCGAACTTGGATAGATTTACCGGCAATCAAATCCTCAATCACATGACCACCACCACGTTCTCGCACGTCTTCCCCATCTAAAGAGTCAACTGGACAACTAGCACCTAAGTATAAATCCACTGCCCCAAAACCAGCATAAGCGGGGACTCCATCTAACCAGCAACGGCGAATTTTAATGGGTGGGTCAGTATGTCCTAAGTTAATAATTGCACCACTTGATTCCATTGGTTCAAACGTACCAGTAGTAATTACATCTACTTCCTTGGCAGCTTTATTAATACCAATTTCCGCGACTCGCACTTTTAACTCTTCAGCAGTCCAGACTACCGCCCGTTTTCGGCTGATTTTCTCATTAATTTCCGCAATTGTTCGCATTTTAAATTTATCTGAAGGACTATCGGTACACTGGGGGCGTTGACGATAGCCTACGTAACGACGGGGGAGTAATTTTTAAGACCGTATTTTCAACCTAAGACTGTCACTCGATTTTGGATTTACGATTTTGGATTTTGGATTCACTCTACCCTCAAGTGTAGAAGCTCGAAAATTTTGGATTTGGGACTTACCATTTTTCCATCCTTCAGGACGGGGATTGTACCAAATTTTTTTAATCTAAAATCTAAAATCTAAAATCTAAAATTTCCGCTCAATCCTCTACCCTGAGTTTAACGGAATCAGCATGAGAAGGTAAACCCTCCGTAGTTGCTAAGATGTCAATGGCAGATGCCACTTTTTCCAAAGCAGTTTGTGAGTATTGGATAATACTTGAGTGTTTTAAAAATGTTTCTACTCCTAAAGCCGAAGCATAACGGGCTGCACCGGAAGTAGGTAAGGTATGGTTAGGACCAGCCAAATAGTCTCCTACTGCTTCAGGTGTGGAACTACCGAGGAAAATTGCCCCAGCATGGCGAATTTGGTTTATTAAAGCCCAAGGATCAGCAACTTCTAATTCTAGGTGTTCTGGTGCAAATTCGTTAGAAAGTTCGGCTGCTGCGGACAGGGATTCTACGACCACAATTAAACCATAATGGGCGATCGCTTTTTCCGTATCTATTCGGCGTGGGTGATCTACCAATTGTCTTTCCACCGCCATTTGCACTTTTTTGGCCAACCCCGCATCTGTTGTCAGCAAAATCGCGGCTGCCATGGGATCATGTTCTGCTTGGGCTAATAAATCAGCCGCCACATACACAGGATTGGCTGTTTCATCAGCAATTACCAGCACTTCGCTAGGACCGGCTAAAGAATCAATCCCTACAGTTCCGTAAACTAACTTTTTAGCCAAGGTGACATAAATATTACCGGGTCCAGTAATTACATTGACTTTGGGGATGGTTTCTGTCCCATAGGCTAAAGCCGCAATGGCTTGAGCGCCACCCACACGGTAAATTTCCTGAACTCCTGCTTCTTGGGCCGCTACCAAAACCGCAGGATTCACCATTTTACCCCCTCTAGCAGGTGTTACCATCACTACACGAGGGACACCTGCCACTTTTGCCGGAATGGCATTCATTAACACTGTACTGGGATAACAAGCCCGACCGCCTGGTATATATAAACCTGCTCGGTCTACGGGGGTGTAGCGTTTGCCCAAAACTACTTGATCATCGCCAAACTGTACCCAGCTTTTGGGAACTCGCTGACGGTGAAAAGCTTCTATTTTTTGGCAAGCGAGGCGAATAGATTGGAGCAAATCCTTGGATACCTGTTGGTAAGCTGCATCCAGTTCTGAGCCTTTTACCTTGAGTTCTTCGGCTTTGAGAATTTGGTGATCAAATTCGGCTGTATAATGGAGTACAGCTTTGTCACCTTGGCGCTTCACCGCTTGCAACACTTCGCGGACTGTTGCTTCTTTATGAAGTACCTGTTCATCCTGGGTGCGATCGCAGATCCGTTGAAGTTCTGATCTAACGTCTGCCTGCTGAGTAATAATTCGCAGCATGGAGTAATGACAATGCCAAATTTTATAATATTCACAAGACAAGAAAAACGAGGCTTTTTACCTGCTAGGGTATAAGGCTGAATGTAATTCTCTTCTCTAGCTTAACCTGGATTTTTTTTGATACTACTTTATAAAAGTCAGACAACCTTAGAAATTTAATACTCCCTGTGTCTGAATTGCTAGCAATTGGTCTGGTTTCCTTGTCAATAAATCATTCTAATCCATTTTTTTAGCCGCTCTCATCAGCTTTTACGCCCAAATAAAATATTTTTTTTCAGAAATTATCACATTAGCAAAAATAATGCTATATTTATTAAACCTAGTAGTGTGTGTACATAATTAATAGTCTTTTTTGGAATTACTGTGGCGAATACAAAATCTGCTCTTAAACGCGCTCAAATCGGAGAAAGAAACCGACTGCGTAACAAAGCTTATAAATCAGCAGTTAAAACGCTGATGAAGAAATACTTTAGTTCTGTGGAAGCTTGTGCTGCCAACCCGACAACAGAACTCAAGCAGGAAGTGGAAGCGAGAATGTCCGAAGCTTACAGCAAAATTGATAAAGCTGTAAAAACTGGTGTGCTTCATGCCAACAATGGAGCTAGGAAAAAGTCAAGATTGGCTCACAAATACAAAACCCTTACCGCTTAGTCAATAGTCAGTGGTCAAGAGATTTTGGATTTACGATTTTGGATTTTGGATTTACTTCTACCCTCAAGTGTGGAGCCTAATGATTTTAGATTGGTGATTTTGGATTAATTCCGCTCTCTCATGGCGGAGCTTATACCAAAAATTCTCAATCTAAAATCCAAAATCTAAAATTTTTCACCGACAAGCTATGCAACTTATAGATACCCACGTACACATTAACTTTGACATTTTTCAGCCAGATTTAGCAGCAGTTCGTTCTCGGTGGCAAGAAGCAGGAGTAGTCCGATTAGTCCACTCATGTGTTCACCCACAGGAATTTGCGAGCATTCAATCCATAGCCGAGCAGTTTCCTGAACTTAGCTTTGCTGTAGGGCTGCATCCTCTAGATGCTCATAAATGGGATGACCAAACAGCTACCCTAATCAAGTCTTTGGCCAGTTCTCATTCCCAAGTGGTAGCCATTGGGGAAATGGGATTGGATTTTTACAAAGCAGATAACTATGAGCATCAGCATGAGGTATTTGCATCACAATTAGCGATCGCTTGTGAACTCAATTTACCAGTGATCATTCATTGTCGTGATGCTGCACCTGCGGTGAGAGATGTATTGCAAAAATGGCGGGATTTGCATGGGGTCATGGTACGGGGTGTCATGCACTGCTGGGGAGGGACACCAGAAGAAACTCAATGGTTTCTAGATTTAGGTTTCTATATCAGCTTTAGCGGCACGGTCACATTCAAGAATGCTAAAACTATTCAAGAGTCTGCCGCAATGGTAAATAGCGATCGCCTACTAATAGAAACAGATTGTCCATTTCTGTCACCCGTTCCTAAACGTGGTGAAAAACGCAATGAACCTGCCTACGTTCGCTACGTAGCGGAACAACTAGCAAAACTACGAGGAGAAACAATAGAGGAAATTGCCCAGAAAACCACCGAAAATGCTTGTAGATTATTCGGTCTAGCGTTGTAGATGAGAATCAAGTTCTGCCAATTAGTGCTGATTTAATAAATAGGATACTTTTGGAGAATAAAAATGTGCTAGAATTATTCCCTCCAAAACATTTAGGTTAAGCCATAATGGTAAAGGAAGGATAATAACTCCTAAAACTCAATTTGTGCTGTTATCAAACTGATATTAGCCAGCTTGAGAATTTGTGGTTTTAGCCCGCTTGATACATCAAATCAACCCAAATCTAAAATCCTTTCATTGTCTGCCCATCCAATTAAATCTCTACAAACGGATGCTCTCAATAGATAACAAGCAGTGGCAACATTGGTTGACTAGAAAAAACTTGAAAAGGTGAAAACAGCAATTCTTTGGTATATCAAATCTATAGAAAATCGTTAAAAGTAATTGTCTTGCCTGTG
The DNA here is from genome assembly GCA_031374905.1 of Dolichospermum sp. OTE_70_metabat_362_sub. Taxonomy (GTDB): domain Bacteria; phylum Cyanobacteriota; class Cyanobacteriia; order Cyanobacteriales; family Nostocaceae; genus Dolichospermum. The sequence goes on along the minus strand of JANMGZ010000144.1, from coordinate 551 downwards.
ACAATCATAGCAATATCAAATCCATAGTGCAGGCTTAAATGCAACATTGCATTATCAAATTCTCCTCTGATGGAATCCCCTATTTGGGATCTTACAGCAAAGATAAAGTATCAGGCTGAAAGTGTGAGGTGTGAACTATGAAGAAGTGTGAAGTAGAAAAAATCTTATGGCTAAAGTACGCTGCTTTATCAGTAAAAAACCCAGCAGTGGACTATCGCCAAGCTTATGGATTTCATCACCCATGAGTTCATATTTTAGCACAAAGCCTTCATGGCAAACTCTCAGCTTCAGCAACTTTGAAAGTTTAACCAGGTTGATAAAGGTAAAGGCATGACTAACGACGACAAATACATGGAATCCGCCTTTCTGTTACCCGACTTGATTGAAATTCAGCGTTCTAGTTTTCGCTGGTTTCTAGAAGAAGGGCTAATAGAAGAACTGAACTCCTTTAGTCCAATCACAGACTACACTGGCAAACTAGAACTGCATTTTTTAGGAAATAATTATAAGCTCAAAGAACCTAAATACAGCGTTGAAGAATCCAAGCGAAG
>JANMGZ010000136.1:0-7413 GCA_031374905.1 Dolichospermum sp. OTE_70_metabat_362_sub | reverse complement strand
CATACGGAGAATTACCAGATACACTTCATTTCCGAGGTGCTAATCTTCATCAACTTGCATTTGAATCTCAACTTCAATTTATGCCTCAAGTTAATTGGCAAGAAAAAATACGAGTTGAGCGTTCTGTCGTTGATATTTTTGGTCAAAAAAGGATTATGGGATACAAATTACTCAAAATTACTGATATTCCGCCAATTTCATGGAATTTGTTTACAGATGGTTGGTTACCAAGAAAAACGGAGCTATTTTTTGATAAGAAAATACTAAATTCAGTTATGACTATACAAGGATCACCTTTTGATAGTAGCCTGAAAAAGATTAATTTTGTCTGCAATGACGGTTTAGTTAAAAACACAATTTTGCGTAAGCTCCCAAATAAAGAACTCTATGAATTCAAAATAGATTTGACTTGTTCTGAATCTAGCATCTCTCGTGAAGGAGTATGTAAAATGCAAATATCGGTTGAACCACCCAAAAAGATTAACAATTTCAATCAAGATTCTAGAGAATTATTTTTCTTAGTTAAAAAAGTGTCATTTAGTTAGATAGGTTTGTAATTATAGAATTGTTAATTGATTAACAATACTCTCGACAGTTTAGTAAATAGATTAGAAAAAAGGCTAAATAAATATTTACACTTGATTAATTCAATGGTAAAGTAAATACAATAGCCAGGGTAATATTGCCACATATTTAGACTTTAGTCTAACCACCAACACCAAAAATAAAATACCTGACGATAAATCAACATTAAATTTGAGATTGACTAATTTTAAACATGAAAATAATTAAAGGTTTTTTTAAGCGCATCTATTATATTTTGTCAAGACCCCTTTACAGACGGATTAAACATGAAATGCTGCAAGAAATTCAGCGTATTAATAACCATCATTTAGAGGCAGAAACTAAAATTTCGCAGCAAGTAGCTGATGAATTTATCAAGATGTACAAAATGATCGATGATATTAAGTGCGATCGCGTTGATGTAAAACTTAATGTTACTATTGTCAACGAATTAATCAAAATCCATCAAAGTATTGAAAAATTGAAACATGAGCAAAATAAAAAGTAGTAGTGACCGTCCACTGGTTAGTGTTGTCACACCCTCCTATAATCAAGGAAAATATATAGAAAAAACAATCCGTAGTGTTTTATGTCAAGACTATTCAAGTATAGAATATATAGTTGTTGATGGTCTATCTAATGATAATAGTAGAAAAATTATCCAAAAATACGATAATTATATAGATATCAGCATCATAGAGAAAGATCATGGTCAATCTGATGCACTAAATAAGGGATTTAGAGCTTCTAGTGGTGAAATAATGGCATACTTAAATGCTGATGACTGTTATGCAAACCAGGATATTATATCTAAATTAGTTAAATATTTTGAACAGTATCCTGATGTAGATGTAATCTATGGTCAGAGAAACTCAATTGATGAAAATGGTTGCTTCTTGTACTGTTTGCCTTATAGACCTTTTTCTCAAGAAAATATCTACATAAGCGATTATATTCCTCAAGAATGTACCTTTTGGCGAAGACGTATATTTGAAAAATCAGGTTCGTATATAGATGACACTTTTGATTTTGCTATGGATTATGAACTCTGGCTGCGGTTTCTTAAAAATGATGCAAACTTTTTATCAGTCAAAGACTTTTTTGGACTTTTTAGAACCTATCCAGATCAAAAGTCTATTAGTAGATGGCGGACAGTAGGTCTACCAGAAATTGCTAGATTATATGATATGTATACCAACAAATACATTCCTGAACAAGAGATGATTGATGATTACCAAAAACATTTTTATGGTGTTAATCCTAGTCTAGATAAAGACCTATTTAATTTTTCCCATCAATTTTGGAGTACTTGTGTAATGCATAAAAAAAATTTATTAGGTCAGATTCCAATAGATAACTGGGTTTTTCAAGAAGAACCAAGATTTTTTAAGTCTAAGCCATAAGAGTATTAAAAATACTTAATAATACAACAATGCATAAAAATTAACAACAATAAATATAACTTACTCTAAACATGAAAATCTCTGTAATAACAGTCTGTAAAAACTCAGAAGCATATATTGAGCAAGCTATCAAAAGCGTAATTTCTCAAACATACAAGGAAATTGAGTATATTATTATAGATGGTAATTCTCATGATAATACTAAAAAAATAGTTACCAAATATGCTGAACATATTACAAATTTTATAAGTGAACCAGATAATGGACTATACGAGGCAATGAATAAGGGTATCAGAATCGCTACAGGCTCATTTATTAATTTTCTAAATTCAGATGATTATTTTTATGATGATAATGTAGTTCAAGATGTAGTTAATTTTATTAGCGAACATCCTGATTGTGCTATGTTATATGGGGATACACATATAAGACCCAATCCTAAAATTTCTAGCCAATCAAGCATCTCAAAGCCTCCCTTACCTTCAGAAATTCCTGAAGCTATGATAGATGGAACTTTTATTTTTCAAGGTGCTATTTTTTTTAGAGATGAATTATTTTCTAAATTAGGCTTTTTTGCTGAAAATTATAAAATAGCAGCAGATTATGAATGGTTTACTCGTCTTGTGCAAAATAAAACATTGGCATTATACTATTACCCAAGAACCATTTTTTCTTTTTCTCAAGGAGGAGTATCTGGTATTAATGTAGCGGTAACTCTTAAAGAAATGTTTGAAATACAAAATCAAGTATTAATGTATCAAAGTGATGATTGGCAAAAGTTGAGAATATTAAAACTTCAGAGTTCTATCATAGAATTACAAGATTTCATATACAAAGTTCAAACTCTTTCAGAGGAACGTAGACTTTTAATTGAGCAAAAGCAAAATAGCCAAGTTCAGATAAAAAAATTATGGTTAAGATTGAAATTGATGATTAAATCATTTATGAAAATTTCATAAATAAACTGGCAATTCAATTCAAGTAAAAAACTCAATACATACATTTAGTTATAATCATAAAGATGAGAATTTTCATAGACTGCACCCATACAGCTAATTATACTTATAAAAACACTGGCATTCATCGAGTTGTGCGCCAGATAACATCAGAGCTACTTGAGATGGTTCTAAGCAACTCCAACCTAGAAGTTATACCCGTGAAATTTGATGGAACTTTTATAACTAGAGTAATTTCTCTTGATGAACAAAATACAAATGATTCTACCCAAGAGGTAAAAGAGATAATTGCGATCAAAAAAATAGCTAAAAAACTCAGTTTATATATACATAAAGCGAAAAATAAACTAAAAAAGCTATTACCAAGTTATTTTATTATTAATAATCAAATAAAATGGAAATCTGAATTTGTAGGGATTAAATTTTCATCAGCAGATATTTACCTTATTGCTGATGCGAATTGGGATTTACCTCCATCTTATCATCATTTTTTGCAACATCTAAAAAAACATGAAGTTACTATAGTATCAATATGTTACGATTTGATACCAATTAAGTTCCCGGAATTTTGTTCACAGGAGTTTGTGAAATGTTTTAGACAATTTTACTACCAGTATTCTGATTGTTTTGATAAAGTGATATGTATATCTCGTAAAAGTGCAGAAGATTATATAAAGGCTAAAAAAGAAGGAATATTACCTAGTAATAATAAAAATCAGATTGTTGATAGCTTCCAACTTGGCTCTGACTATTCTCAAGATAAGCAGTTAGATAATCAAGATGATAGTGTTTATAGTCATAAGATTATATCACTACTAAATCAAAGATATATTCTAGTAGTGGGTAGCTTAGTTCCTCATAAAAATATCAAAACTATTGTTGCCGCTTTTGATTTAGTAACAAAATCTAATGACAGTATACATTTAGTATTTGCGGGAAATCGAGGTTGGCACAAAGATACTGATATTTTAATTGAAAAAAATGAACTTTATGAAAAGCAGATACACATTTTAGATTCAGTGACAGATTCTCAACTAAATGTTCTCTACAAGAATTGTTATTGTTTGGTTCAAGCCTCATTTTATGAAGGATTTGGATTACCAGTTGTAGAGGCACTACAGCATAACAAACCTGTAATCTCAAGTAATGGGGGTTCTTTACCAGAAGTTGGGGGTGATTTTTGCCTATATTTTGATCCTAATGAACCAATAAAACTTTATCAAGCTTTAGAAAAATTGATAAAGTCAGAAGATTTTTACAATCTATTGGTAAGTCGCATTAAAAATGAATATAGTCCATTCTCATGGCAAGAATCAGCTAAACAATTGCTTTCCTTGCTATCTATACAGCAAAATTCATAAGTAAAAAATATGTAATACTCGCAATGCAAAATGAAAATAATAAATAAATCATTCTCTAATCAATTAATTATTAACTTATCCATTCTTTTTTCTCAACCAACAGGTATAAGCAACTATGCCAAAAATCTTTTTCCCTATTTGAAATCTCTAAATCCTACACTATTAACAGCAAAAAACTATTCTGATTTTAACTGCTATCCAGTAGCAAATAATCTCACTCCTGCCGATGGAAGAAAAGGGCATTTAAATAGATTACTTTGGACACAATTTCAATTACCAAAAATCTATCAAAACCTCAAATCGCAACTTTTATTTTCCCCTATCCCCGAAGCACCTTTATATACTAACTGTCGTTTTATTGTCACAGCATTTGATATGATACCCTTGCGGTTTCCTAACCGCTTTTCACCATTGACAGCATACCATAAATATTATACTCCTGAAGTTTTTAAACAAGCAGAACATATTGTTTGTATATCAGAATCAACAGCGAAGGATATCACCAAATTTTACAAAATTCCTAGTAATAAAATAACACCAATTGCCCTGGCGTGCGATCGCTCACATTTCCAATTCTTTAACCTTCCTACCCGCAATTATTTCCTATATATCGGTCGTCAAGACCCCTACAAGAACCTGCAACGACTAATTACGGCTTTTTCCGCAATACCTAATAGAAATGACTATGAACTATGGTTAGCAGGACCTTATGATCAACGTTACTCCCCATTATTAGAAATACAAACTCAAGAATTAGGAATAAATCATCTTGTTAAATTCCTTAACTATGTATCTTACGACCAATTACCAATAATTATTAATCAAGCACTTGCACTTGTTTTCCCCAGTCTCTGGGAAGGATTTGGTTTACCAGTTTTAGAAGCAATGGCTTGTGGGACACCAGTTATTACCTCTAATATTTCCTCGCTTCCAGAAGTTGCAGGAGATGCGGCTATTTTAATTAATCCCTATAATACAGGAGAAATTACAGCAGCTATGCAAACAATTATTAATAATTCAGAACTAAGAGAACAACTTTCTGAAAAAGGTTTAAAAAGAGCAAACCAATTTAGTTGGGAAAAAACCGGAATTGCTACTGTTGAAGTTTTAAAAAAATATCTTTAAGAGAATTTATAATCCTAATACAGGAGAAAATTCAATAAGGAATAAAAATAATTTTATGTTTTTATGATTACTAAAAATCCTCATCATCAACAAAAAACTCTGTATCTTCATCTACCCTAGATTGAGACTCTCCCAATCCCCACAAAGGCTGCAAAAATGCTGTACCTAACAAACCGATAGCAACACTAAAAGCTAACGTCAACCCCAAAGGAATTTGTATTGATTGAAAACCCAAAAAGCGTAAAGATACAGGAGTGGCATTTTGGACAGAAATAAGAGCGATCGCCACTACCCAAATAGCTATAATTAGTAATATCAAAAAATTTGCCAATATTTTGAAAATCATAACTTAAAAAATATAACCTTTCCAAAAAATGCAGTAGAGACGTTCCATGGAACGTCTCTACATTGTCCGATTAAAAACAAAACTAACCTAACTTAGCAATTTCAGCTTCCATGAATTTAGCAATCTGACTAAGTTTTTCTGGTGAGTTAGTTTCCATATACACTCTCACCAAAGGTTCTGTTCCAGAAGGACGCAGCAACACCCAGCTACCCTCTTCTAAATACAGTTTAATCCCATCTTTCCTTCCTACCTCTTTCACCTTGATTCCTGCCACTACAGACGGCGGATTTTGGGTATAAGAATCAATCACGGCCACTTTGTGAGATTCAGTCAGGTGTAAATCCAAGCGATTGTTATACAAAGGACCATCTGCTTCGGTTATAGCTTCTTGTACCAACTGACTTAAAGGCTTACCTTCATAAGCGATCGCCTCAGCTACTAGCATATCTGCTAAAACCCCATCTTTTTCAGGAATATGCCCAATGATACTTAAACCACCAGATTCTTCCCCTCCAATCAAAACAGCGGTTTCCCGCATTTTCTCACCAATGTATTTAAAACCTACTGCCGTTTCATAAATTTGTAGCCCATACTTAGCAGCGAAATTATCTAACAAATGCGTAGTTGCCACAGTGCGAACGATCGCACCAGTTTTACCCTTGTTTTTTATCAAATGTCGTGCTAGAACTAACAGCACTGTATTGGGAGTGAGGACATTACCTTGTTCATCAACAATACCAAAGCGATCGCTATCACCATCGGTAGCCAAACCCAAATCCGCATGATCAGCCTTCACGGCTGCCACCAACTCAACTAACTGTTCCCCTTTGGGTTCAGGCATACCACCACCAAAAAGCACATCTCGCCAATCGTGGAAACTTTCTAATTGACAACCACAGTGTTGCAAGACTTCATCTAAATAGCCACGCGAGGTAGAATAAAGGGCATCATACTTGACCTTTAAATTCGCACTTTTAATTTTTTCCACATCCAACAAGGTGTAGATAAAATTTAGATAATCGGGCTTCGGATCAAAAGTAGAAATTGTCCCAGATGGGTTACTTCCAGGTAACGCGTCCGATGCAGTTTCTATATTGGCCACAATAGTATCAGTAATTTCTGGAGTCGCAGGCCCAGCATAATCAGGGATATATTTAATCCCACAATAAGGTGCAGGATTATGACTAGCAGTAAACATCAAAGCCCCTGCGGAATTCAGCAGCCGGGCGTTGTAGGCAATTACTGGGGTGGGACAATCTCGATCAGTGATTTTCACATTCCAGCCCAAATCTGCTAAAACAGCGGCAGATGTTCGGGCAAACTCGTCAGCTAAAAACCGCGTATCGTAGGCAATTAAAACAGGTTTGTCTTTACTATAGGCAGTTTCCAGATAACTAGCGATCGCTCTGGTTACTTTTCGCACATTAGGAAAAGTAAAATCATCAGCAATAATTCCGCGCCATCCATCAGTCCCAAACTTGATCTCACCGGAATTGCTGGGGTTACTCATATTGCCACTCTCTCCCGTGCATGATTATTAGTATTTACTATTAGGAAACATCCCGCAAAGCTGTGGAACAGCCACTAAGCCGCAAGTATCCCCAAGGTAATTTCTCTCACTCTACATGAGCAATGTCAACCCCCGATAGACCCTTTGT
>JANMGZ010000014.1:0-1753 GCA_031374905.1 Dolichospermum sp. OTE_70_metabat_362_sub | reverse complement strand
TCTTTTAGTTATTATGACCTGAATTCTAGCCTTTAGCACCAGCAAAAAAACTTAGGTGATAAGGTGTGCCTTTGGCTGGGTGAATTTGAATTTCACGAAGTACGGTTGTACCAGTCCATTCTAATTCAGGAATGCTGAGTTCAATTTCGGTTTTATTAGCAGTAACTTGCTTGAGCAACCGTTCTACAACTTTAGCGTCAAGAACTAGAGAAATTGATTCAATTCCTTTGTGACCATACAAATTAGCGGGAATTAAACCAGAACGACGCAAAGCTCTGGGTTTGCTACCTTCTGGGCGTGTTTTAGATTCGAGTGCAATTGCCATATAAGTTGTTAGTTGTTAGTTGTCAGTTGTCAGTTGTCAGTCGTAAGTTGTAAGTTGTTAGTTGTAAGTCGTCAGTTGTCAGTTGTCAGTTATTTTATCAATGACTAATAACTAATGACTAATAACTAGACAGGTGTACCATTGGGGTGCAATAGTGCGCGTTTGGGACCGTGAATAGGGTCTTCTACAATGATGGTTTGATCACGACTTGCTCCCAGGGAAACAATCGCTATCGGGACTTCCATCAATTCTGCTAAGAATTTTAGATAGTCTAGAGCTTGAATGGGTAACTCTGCCAGGGTACGACAGTGACTTGTTGACACCTGCCATCCTGGTACAGTTTTGTAGATGGGACGACAACGGGCGAACAAACGAGCGCTAGTGGGGAAGTGATCGCAACGTTCACCATCAATGTCATAAGCGACACAAACATTGATTTCCTCTAGTTCATCGAGAACATCAAGTTTGGTAAGTGCCATACAATCCATACCGTTAATGCGGACTGCATAACGACCTATAACCGCATCAAACCAACCACAGCGACGTTTCCGCCCTGTTGTTGTGCCAAATTCCGCACCGCGATCGCCCAACAATTCCCCAATTTCGTCATCTAGTTCCGTGGGGAATGGACCTTCTCCTACCCTTGTAGTATAGGCTTTGGATACGCCAATTACTCGGTCTATCATTGTCGGTCCTAGTCCACTGCCAACGCAAGCCCCACCAGCAACTGGGTTGGAGGATGTGACGTAGGGATAAGTTCCGTGATCTAGGTCAAGTAATGTCCCTTGTGCGCCTTCAAACAAAATATTCCGTCGTCGCAAAACTGCATCGTAAATTTTCAACGCTGTATCAACGACAAAAGGACGCAAGCGTTCTGCATAACCTAAATATTCCTCAATCACATCTTGGGGATTTAGGGGCGGCAGATTATACAGCTTTTCTAAAATGGTATTTTTATAGTTTATCGTCCGCTCTAATTGCTCACGAAGTCCATCGGTGTCCATCAGGTCTAACATCCTGATACCTGTACGTTCCGATTTATCCGCGTAGGTAGGACCAATACCTCTACCTGTTGTGCCGATTTTATGATTTCCCCGGACTTCCTCTGATGCTTTGTCAATCATGCGATGATAGGGCATGGTGACATGAGCCGTCTGAGATATCAATAGATTAGCCGTGGAAATATTTAATTGTTCTAGTTGATCGAGTTCTTTGATTAAAACCTGTGGATCTATCACTGTTCCACAGCCGATGATACACTCAGTATTTGGATACAAAATACCAGAAGGGATTAAGTGCAGCTTAAATGTCTGACCTTGGACTACGATTGTATGCCCAGCGTTAACTCCCCCTTGGTAACGGACAACCACGTCTGCCGAGCCGCTGAGTAAGTCAGTTATTTTACCTTTTCCTTCGTCGCCCCACTGG
>JANMGZ010000118.1:0-7743 GCA_031374905.1 Dolichospermum sp. OTE_70_metabat_362_sub | reverse complement strand
TAAATATTAAAATTATTTATAGGTAATAGAAAATGCCCCTACCAGACTACATAGATAACTCCCACCACACTCTACAAACCGTCCTTGAAACCATCATTAAAGATGAAAGACAGCTTACCCTTGACATAGCCCCCACCAAATTATTAAGGGAAAACTACAAGGTTACGCCGGAACAATGGCAGGGTGTACATGAATTGATAAAACTAGAGTAATTATTATCAAAATCTTGCTACATTACTGACACGCGAAACTGCATTTATAACAACATTTACAAATTTCTCTATGTCTACATTTGATTCTACTAAAACAAGATTAGATACTTTACTAAAGGAAATTGTAGCTGGCAAAATTCAATTGCCCGATTTTCAGAGGGGATGGGTTTGGGATGATGAACACATTCGATCTCTGTTAGTAAGTATTGCTCGTGCTTTTCCTGTAGGTGCAATCATGCTGTTAGAAGCAGGTAGTGATGCTAAGTTTAAGATGCGTCCCATTGAAGGAGTTGATTTGACAAAAGCAACACCAAGCAAATTAGAAAAATTGATTCTTGATGGGCAACAGAGACTTACTTCACTAACGCAAGTGCTGATGTTCCAAGAACCAGTACAAACTCGTGATCACAAGAAAAAATTACTACACCGTTATTACTACATTGATATAGAAACGGCCTTATTAGGGGAAGAATATTATGAAAGCGCGATTATCAGTATTGGTTCAGATCGCATTCAACGAGAAAACTTTGGACGTGATATCAAACTTGATCTCAGTACGCCAGAAAAAGAATACGAAAACTTTTTCTTCCCCTGTAATCAAATTCTCAATTCAGATGCTTGGGAAGAAGGACTAAATAACTACGATTCTGGTAAATTTGGGCGCTATATGAAATTTCGTAGCCAAATTCTTAACGAGTTTCGTTCCTATGATCTACCTATTATCGAACTCAACCGTAACAACAAAAAGGAAGCTATTTGTCTTGTTTTCGAGAAAGTAAATACAGGAGGTGAACCTTTAACCGTTTTTGAACTAATGACTGCTACCTATGCCGCTGATAATGTAAACTTACGCGATGAATGGTTTGGTAATGCTAAAGAATCTATTGAAGGTATTCAAGCATATCTAAAAGAGCAAAGTTTATTACGTGAGATTCAACCTACTGAGTTTCTGCAAGGACTAACACTACTAAATAGTTGGGATAAACGACAAGAAGACTTAAAGGCAGGTAAAACTGGCAAGGAGATAACAGGTGTAACTGCCAAGCGTGAAGCAATTTTGTCTCTGCCACTAAGTGCTTATCAAAAATGGAAACAGCCCCTTAAAGAGGGTTACTGGAAAGCAGCTAAATTTTTACGTCAAGAATCTTTTTTCTCCACGAATGATTTACCTTACCGCACTCAACTTGTTCCACTTGCAGCAGTGATGGCCTTGCTAGGCAATCGCTGGCTCGAACCTCTAATCTACAAAAAAGTAGCTCGTTGGTTATGGTGCGGTATCCTTGGTGAATTGTATGCTGGGGCAGTCGAAACCCGTATAGCTCTAGACATTCAAGAACTTATAGACTGGATTGAAAGTGATAAGAAAGAACCCTCAACCATTTCTGATGCTAACTTTCAGCCTACAAGATTAGGGACTTTACGCTCTCGCAATAGTGCTGCATATAAAGGTATTAATGCTTTAATTCAACGTGAAGGCGCTCAAGATTTCTTCTGGAAGATCACTATTCAAGATTTAGATGAAACCGATTGGGGAGAATACAAACTCGACATCCATCATATTTTTCCAAAAAGTTGGTGTGAAAAAAAAGGTATTCCCCCATCCCGCTATAACTCCATACTCAACAAAACCCCCATATCGTTTAAAGCAAACCGTATGATTGGTGGTAAATCTCCCAAAGATTATTTGATGCAGCTTCAACACCATAAAAGTGTTCACCTTGACGATGCAGGCATGAATGCTATTTTGGCAACACATCAAATCGACCCAATAACACTACGAGAAGACGACTTTGAAGGATTTATGGCATCACGTCAACGAATGATACTTGTCAAAATCGAAGCTGCTATGGGTAAACCCGTTTTAGTAGTGGATGATTCAATATCCAGTGATATAGAAAATGAAGAATAATTGTAAAGTAACAACTTTACCACAGTAAATTGGAATGCTTCACTACTAAGAATTTGTATAAAATTCAAAAGTGATCGCCCCCGTCACCCCACCAAATTCTTGAGAGAAAAAGTAATGGCATATTGGTTATTTCAAGGCAACCCCAAATATTACCGAATCATGGACGGCATTAGAGACTTTGAGCAGATGTTATGGTCAGTTACGCGCTATGCCAAAGACATGGTTTCTGGTGATGGGGTGCTGATTTGGGTATCTGGAGAACAAGCCGGAATCTATGCCATAGCCGAAATTCTTGAATCCCCCAAAAACGTCGCCACCCCTCCTGATATTGGTTATTGGATTGATACCAGTCGTGCCATTAACAGAACCTGTGTCAAAATTCGGTTTACCAGCAAGTTATTAGATAAACCACTACTACGGGAAAACCTCAAACTTGACTCCATACTACAGAATTTAATGGTTATTCGTGTCCCCAATGGCACTAACTACAAGGTGACACCGGAAGAATGGCAGCGAGTACATGAATTGAGGACTTAATACCCAATTATTAAGGGATTGGATTTACAGTAGGCTATCGCAGATAACACCGACACAACAAATCCCAACTTTTTATTTTTAATAGAAACAAAGCAATGAATTTATTCACCAAGTTTAAACATTTTAGGAAAATCAATTACTTAGGCTTGCTAATTATATCGGCTTGTACTCCTGCATCGTCTCAAGGTCAACTGTTTACCTACAGAGAAGGAAACTTTAGTATATTCATGCCAGGTGCTATTTCAGAAGAAACAACTACACCAGTTCAAGGTATTACTGTACGCACTTGGACAACTGTTAAAAACGAATCCATATATACATTAGCCTACTCAAAATTTGCTAATAAAATTGCTCCTGACAAAAGGCAAAAGGTTTTGCAACTACTGGTTAACGCTGCTACTAAAACAAACTTTATCAAAGGTAAGAAATTATCTCAAACTGCTGTTAACAAAGATGGGTACAATTGTCAGGATTTTAGTTTAACAGGTGAACCAAGTGCTTATATCAAAGGAGAAACCAAGAAAAAAGGATTAAGTCTAAAAAGTAAATTGTATTACCAAAGAAATCTGCTGTGCATAAAAGATAATCAAATTGTTGAAGCAGTTGTGTTTACTCCATCCGATAAGGAACTTAAAACTAATGGTGCATCCTTTATCAAATCACTAAATCTAAAACCATAAAGCTTTTTTATGTCTATTATCTGAAACTATTCTTAGGGGAAAAGAGCGATCGCAAAGCGCTCCGTAAGAATCGCCTGATCTAACCTATGCGCTCAAATACTAGTAGAAGACTAAAAATCAAACTAAAAACTGAGGATTTATATTGTGACATCTCAAATTCCAGATACATTTGTATACCAAGGTGAAAAATACGAATTAGTTGGTTTAGATGGGGAAAAACTGGTAACTCCTCAAGATTATGGTATGAATCCAGAAATGCTTCATACAGCTTGCTATCGTGGTTTTTATTCTACTTACGAAATAACTAATGATGGTTTATTCTTAACAGAAATGGTCATTGGTGAAGTTGAAGAAGGACATAAATCAATACAAGGTATCATACCAAAACTGCCTCCTCAAGATAATCATGGTTATCCAACTTATCAAGGATTAAGACTACTTACCCCTTTTACTGGAAAACTTACACTAGGTAAAGATTTCATTAACGAGCTATATGTTCATATGGGTTCTCAAGATGCTACCTCTTACGAAACACTTTTAGAGTTCACTTTTGACGCAGGTAAGTTAGTTTCTATGGAAAATATTTCAGTCGAAAACGCCACAAATCGAGTTGCTTTACAAAAAAATGATGATTTAATAGAAAGTATTGATGATTCTTTTTTTACAAATATGGAACTTGAGTAATCGCATTTTATTTGAAAACTTTGCGATAAGAAGCGATAGCGAAGCGCTGCTGCAAGCAGATCGCTTTGTTCACTGTAGACATCACCCCCGTCACCCCACCAAATTCTCAAGGGAAAAAAGTAATGGCATATTGGTTATTTCAAAGTAATCCCAAATTATTAAGGAAAACAAGCGATAGCGAAGCGCTGCTGCAAGCAGTTCGCCCCCAATTCTTGAGGAAAACCCAAGTGATAGCGAAGCGCTGCTGCAAGCAGTTCGCTTTGTTCGCAAGGCGTACATAAATTGTGGAGTTAATACCTGATTCTTGTGGGAAGCGATCGCAATAATTATAGTCATTAATTATTAAGAGAAAAACGCCAATAAGAGCGATCGCCACATGGTTCTATTGTCTTCTCTTATTTACATGATATTTGGTGATGGTTGGGTGAGATGATGTGAACAGATACAGGGTTTTTAGGTGGTAACAAGTGAGTGATGTGATAAAATACAAAAAGCAGAGCAGTAAATATTAATTTATCCTCAAGGACAAATCAAATGACCGTTGAACAAATAATTATAGATAAGGTGAAAATATTACCTCTTGATAAGCAACAAGAAGTATTGGATTTTGTAGAATTTTTATTAGCTAAAATGCAAATTTCAATGAGTAAAAAAGGCAAGTTTATTGATTTTTACCTCCCGTATAGCGAATATGGTAATTATATTTCTGCAAAAAGCCAAGCGCAAAAAATTTTGCAGGAAGCCGATACTTTGCTGAAAAAAGGTTCTTTTGGTGTTGCTATCATATATTCTGCCAATTATGGACAGACTAAAACTATTAGAAAAACCTACGCAGAAGGTAAATATAAAACAGGAACTTCAGGAGCAAATCAGGCTAATGTGATGACAGAGATGGAGAATCTGTTAGATACTCCAAACTATCAGCATTTACAAGGTAAAATTCGGATAGCTCCCATTACTACTATGACCAATTTAGACTTTGATGGAAAAGATCATATAACGGTGGTAAAGGATGATTTAGCTCAGATTCAACAAATGCTGGAAAATGGATGGGATATACTGGGATGGCAAAATCAGACTACTATCAAAAACAAAAATAAGTACGCTGTGGGTGGCGGTATTGCCAAGTTACCTCACGATATTTCAAATGAAATTCAATCTACTTTGCTTTCCCTAGCCCTAAAAAACAAAAAAATACAAATAGCAAGCAAAGAAGATTACCCAAATGCCAAGTGGGAAGAAAATCCTTTTAAGATTGGCACTATTGGAACTCTGGACTTATATTATCTAGGGAAAGACACCGTTGATAGAGATAATTTAGTCGCCACATATTACAACGATGAAACCCCATTAGAGCCAGTTGATTTAGGCAGTTTACTGAAGTGGTCACAAGAAGCAATTACCATTGATAAGCAGCATGAAAAACTGCTGTCAATGAATATTGAATAAAATTTACAATAATCATCAATCAGCACAGTTTCTCTGTACTGATTGATTATGGGTTTTAACACTTAATCAAATATTATGAAAAACACAATGGGGTAAAGACAAGATTCGCGCTTGACTTCCAATCCGTCAAGCATTGTTAAAGTTTCAATCTCTAGTAGGGAGTAAGTGAAATTTGCTTACAAAAGATTTACAAGATTTCTGCTAATTGAAGTAGTAACAAGTCACAATTAAAAAAATCAAATTTATTTTTATTTATTGCGATTTATTTACTGAAATTTTTATTTATTTGGTTGCAGTTTTTTATATAAAACGGTATAATATATACACAACAAAAAAACAAGATGATAGACTTAAAGACTTTTGGTAGTGAGTTTTGGTATAGCTCAAATAAATTTCGCGACCTGTTTAAGAAAACAAGTGAATTTGCGCTAAGTTTTAATGGTTACGAGTATTGGGGAGACAGAGGATATCATGGAAAAGAGGGAGGTGAAAAAATTTATAAAAATAAATTGGCATTATTAAACGGAGATAAAATACCCGAAGACGAACTTTTACCACAACTTTTTTTCACCCAGAGAAATCTTGCTAAAGGGCAATACGAGATAAACGACAAAACTTACAAGGTTTTTTATAAACTATTTTTAGAGTGCATAGAAAAAAAAGAAGAGATACCGACAAAATACAGAAACGAAGAATATTTTGAAAAATGGAAGAAAACTAGGGGTGATTTGCCACATATAATTGAAAATGTAAAAAACATAATAGACTCCGTAAATTGGAAATAACAACCCCACATAAAAAAGATGAGGTGACAAGAAATCTGCCTGATGCACGGACGGAAGATGAGAAAAATATTGTTTTTGACTGGGGTTCAAAGGAAGAAGACAATGAATAAATTGGGCGATCGCTAAACAAAATAACAACAGTTGTATTAGTAACCAGTTATCACCCTTTAAATTCTGATAACTTGATAATACAGAACTCAGTTACAGAATTTCTCAATCTATTTTAGGATTTGATGATTTACTATTTAGCGATAGCGATAGCGAAGCGCTCCGTAGGAATCGCTTCCCCCTCGTAGACATCGCCCCTACCAAATTCTTGAGAGAAACGAGCGATCGCTTCCCCCTTCGTAGACATTGCCCCTACCAATATTTCCCCTAAGAAAATTATCAGTTACTACCCCAAACAGATATAATAAAGTCAAAACATGGAATTTCTTTTTGTTTACGTCACTTGTAAAGACCGTGCTGAAGCTCTTAAAGTAGGTAAAGCCGTAGTAGAAGCTCGTCTTGCTGCCTGTGCCAACATAATTGACGGTATGGATAGTATTTATTGGTGGAAGGATGAATTACAAGTAAAAAAAGAAGCTATTTTGATTATGAAATCCCGCCGTGATTTATTTGTACAACTGACAGAAAAGGTAAAATCAGTACATTCATATCAAGTACCTTGTGTGGTAGCTTTACCCATTGAAACAGGAAATGAGGATTATCTGAATTGGCTAATGGCAGAAACCAAGGCTACAGATATCAATAAATAATTCCCTCCAAGAAAATTATCATATTTTTTCATGGCACTTTGAAATCAAGAATTTTCAAACCTGAATCCTGATCATAAATTATTAATATATCTTCGGATTAATAAAAAACCTAACGATAAAGGAATCATGAAACTACAAAAATGCAATAACCAAATTCCAAAGTTCTGATTTATTGAAGGAAGATGAATTGTCAGTACAACTACTGTTAGATAAAATCCACTGGCAAACATCAAAACCCGACCAGCAAATTTATTAGCACGATACCAGATTCGTGAATCTGACAAAGTTTTAGGAGTACGAATTCCATAGCCGTAATTGGGTGGTATAATTTCAGTAATCAATGGAATGGATAGCAAAAAGATTAGCAGTGCCGGAATAGCAAATGTTTGTTGTAACATATTTTATATAAAAACTAGATATAGCAATTCTGTTAAATTGGATAGTAGATGTAAACGTTTTCGATAATTCACTCTTATCAAGTCACTTACTGTACCAGAAGTTTTTAGTTATGTTTCCACACCGACTTTATCAAACCGCCCTTCTAAAATGACCGAACAACAACCCATACAACAGAAAATTCAAGAATTAGCTAACCAAGCGATTGCCGAAGGAAACCCATCATCTTGGTTTGAAATTGTCTATTCAGAATCTCTTGGTGATGTAAATCAAGTTCCTTGGGCAAAATTGACCCCGCATGAATATTTACAAGAGTGGTTAGATATCCATCAC
>JANMGZ010000102.1:0-2573 GCA_031374905.1 Dolichospermum sp. OTE_70_metabat_362_sub | reverse complement strand
CTTCAAGGGGATCATCAATATCATGAATAGGTTTTAATTTATTTAGTAATTGTACTACTGCCACCAATTTATCATCTGTATTTAATAGCGGCAATGCCAACATTGTATAAGTACGATAGTTATTTCTTTTATCTTGTTCTTGAGCAAATATTGACCGGGGATCATCATAAAAATCAAAAGGAATATTTACCCCTTTTTTGAAAGTAGCAACTTCACCAGCAATACCTTTGTTGGCTGGAATCCGAATTTCTAAAGGGCGTTTACTTTTACCTTCAGCCAAAATAGACCATAGTTCATGTTGCTCTTCATCTAATAAAAATATCGTTGTCCGATCTGCTCCCAATAATTCCCCGGTTTTGAGAGTAATCGAATGCAGCATTTCCTGAAGAATTGTCTCAAAACCTTGATAATCCAACATGGATAAGGTTTGGTTAACAACTTGTAATTTCTGCTCAACCTCTTGAACTACTTGTTTAAAAGTATCCTTAGTCAAGGGGGCAAGAAATTGAGAAATAGTTCCTTTTTGTGTAGTTAAAGAAACTACATTAGTAGAACTTTTTTGTCCTCTATTCTTTGCTTGAGGATTAACGTCAATAATCACATCTGTGTTTACTTCAGTATTGGGTTCATGCACTGACATAACTATCTTCCAATATGGTATGAGTTAGATTTGAAAACTTGTAACTGTTAATATTTAAGCTTGATTTTAAATCTTTTTGGTATCCATACTTATTTAACAGCCTTGGAATTTACTGTGCAATTGTGTTTAACTAATAGATTATTTTTGCCATAACTCAGCATATCAGATCCAACAATAGAAAAATTTGTAAGTTTAATTATAAGGTATGGTCTGCAATTTAAAACCGCCAATTGTCCAGTTAATGGCATCAATATATGAGGTTTATCGGTTTTAGACATAAAAACCGCATTGTGATTCTAGTCAAGAGACTAGATGAGAGATGACATACCTTCAGTATGAACCTTTTTTTAGCCAATTTTAGTATCAATAGTTGCAAAATAATCAGTATCTAAAGAATAAAGTTCTGCTTTATTTATACATATAATCTTACTTCGCAACGCCAATGGCAAACACATCTCTACAAACTAACGTCCATTTTTAGGAAATAAATCAAATTTAAAGGCGTTTTAGCTTGATTTTTGTTAACCATAGAAAGGGAGTTTTCCCATTCTACCCACATTAATCATTGAAAATTAAAATGGGCTAAATACGCAATTTAACCCAAATTTGTCCTGATTTTAACGTAATCTTTGCTTATGAGATTTGTCTTCATTGGAAAATAGTGAAAATAAAATAAAAAACACAGTATATCTATCGGAGTTCGGAGTTTTACATTGACTTTTTGAGTGATAGTTACCAAAATTCTGATAATAATACCAATTTCTTGCCACTACGAATGAGTTGAGATGAAATTCTGTCTACGCCACCCAAATCATCGAGAAAGCGACAAAGTTTGAGAATCCTGACAGCAAAAGAGCAAAAGTTTAACTTCTCTCTTAAATTTTAACTCCTAACACCGAACTCAGGTAACGTAGGTTTTGGCGATATTTTCACATTTTTTGACCAACCTGCAAAAATTTGGATGCGGTGGTTACCGTTACAGAGAATCTATTGCCGTTCCTATCCGGGAACTGACATTTCTGGCTAAACTGAATTTTGACTAGAATTACTGGCTTGCAAAATTGATTGTGTCAAAAGTATGGTTAATTATGGATGTCACCATTAAAACCTTATCCGTTTAACAATCAATGGCTAATTCTAGTCTTGTTGCCACAATCTATGTTAATCCTGTGACGGGAAATGATGCTAACACAGGTTCTCGTCCTCATCCCCTCAAAAGTATGACTCACGCCCTGAAACAGGCAAAAACATCAACAATTATTCAGTTGGGCAATGGAACTTATAGCACAGCCAATGGCGAGGTATTTCCTCTAGTCATGCCATCGGGAGTATTGCTAGTAGGAAATGAAGCAAATAAAGGTCAGGAAATTATTATTTCTGGCAGTGGAGAGTATCAAAGCCCTAGTTTTGGGGTACAGAATATCACTTTACTGTTACTTGGTGATGCTAGTCTTTTAGGTGTGACGGTGATTAATCCTTTAGCAAAAGGTACTGGCGTATGGATTGAATCATCAATACCTACTGTGGCTAATAGTACGTTCAAGGATTGTACGAGGGAAGGGATTTTTACAACTGGTAACGCTAAACCAGGCATCATGGATAATTTATTTATTAACAATAAGGTAAGTGGGCTAGTCATAGCTAAGAATAGCAAAGGGGAAGTGCTGCGAAATGTATTTCAAAATAATGGTTTAGGCATCGCAATTAGTGATTCTGCTGCCCCTTTAGTGGCGAATAATAAACTTTCAGCTAATGGAACAGCGATCGCTCTTTCTCGTGATGCTAAACCAGTATTACGGCGGAATCTCATTACCAGTAATACCCAAGGTGGTCTTTTGGTGAATGGAAATGCTGTTCCCGATTTAGGAAATCCCCAAGATCCTGCGGACAACATTTTTCGAGAACAAGGTAAATTTGATTTACAAAATGTTAC
>JANMGZ010000100.1:0-11907 GCA_031374905.1 Dolichospermum sp. OTE_70_metabat_362_sub | reverse complement strand
CGGCTATATCTGTCACCGGATCAACTCCTACTACTTTCCCCTCAAAAGTTCGCCCATCAATTGCCGATAGTCAAGTTAGGTAATTCACAAAATTTAATTCCTGGACAATGGGCGATCGCTATTGGTAATCCTTTAGGCTTAGATAATACGGTCACTATTGGTATTATCAGTGCCACGGACAGAACCAGCGCCCAAGTAGGTGTTCCCAATAAGCGCGTAAGTTTTATCCAAACAGATGCAGCTATTAACCCTGGCAATTCTGGTGGACCGCTCTTAAATGCTCAAGGAGAAGTTATTGGCGTGAATACTGCTATCCGTGCTGATGCTCAAGGACTCGGTTTTGCTATTCCCATTGAAACTGCTTTTCGTGTAGCTAATGAACTGTTTACCACAGGGGAAGTTGCTCACCCCTTCTTAGGAATTGAGATGGTAGACATTTCCGCAACCACAAAACAGCGGCTAAAAGATGAAGATAACTTGAGTATTCAGCCAGATGTCGGAATTGTCATCAGAAAGGTTGTAGAAAACTCACCGGCACAGACAGGGGGACTGCTTCCTGGTGACGTTATTCAAAAAATTAACGGTAAACAAATTAAAATTTCTGCTCAAGTCCAAAAGATAGTTGAATCAAGTAGCGTTGGGGATATTCTCGCTCTAGAAGTCAACCGAAATGGCAAAACTCAAGTCATTAAAGTTCGTTCTGGGAATTATCCTCAATAGCAGGTGACAGGAGCAGGGGCAGCAAAGGAAGAAATTTTCTTGTTGTTTTTGGTTCTTTCTGATAGCGTTCACCTAGTGTGCCGAAAGGCATAGCGTAGCGTAAGCTATACTCCTCCTGACTCCTGACTCCTATTGATTAGATAAATGTTCCAATTGCATCCTCTGTTCCATTTGGCGGAGAAAATAACCCGTCATCATTGCTGATGCTAGTAATCCCGCTAGATTATCCCGGTCTGTTGCAATTTGTACATTAAAATGTTCTGTCGGTATCACTCCCACCAGTCCTTGGACATTTTGGGAAATGATTTGTTTAATTTCGGGGCTGACAGCTTGGGCGACACGGGCTAAAACTTCAGGAGATTGATGCTGTAAATATTTAAGTAATTGATTGGGGTTATCCCCAAAGTGATCATTCAGAAGTTGATTAGGGTGTTGCTGGGAGTCGTCGTGCAAAAAGTTAGGATCAAACACCATTGGCGATTCATATTAGCTTAATTGCTAATTCTACTCTAAACCATATTTATAGAGTAGCGTATTTTCTACAGGGAATGGGGATTCGGGGTTTTTTAAGTTTTAATTGTTTCCTCTTCTACTTCGGGCCCCTCCAACTCCAGTTCTAGTTGTTGTTCTTTGTTTGGAATTGTCAAAATTTGAGGAAGTTGTTCGATTTGAAAATACTGATGAAATTTTGGGGTGATTTGCAAAGCAAAAGAGCGAGAATCACCTTCTCGGCGTTTACGAACAAAACCGGATTCTACTAATTCTTGAACGTGCTGATAAGCTCCTGAACCCCGTAAATTAATCAATTCGCTTTGCAATATGGGATTATGGAGGGCGATCGCTGCTAGTGTCCGTAATGCCCCCACACCAAATTCTACTGGGATTAAAGCTTGGACTAAATCATGAAATTCTGTACGCAATTGTAAACTATAACCATGTTCAGTCTCTACGACTTCTAAAGCCGTATCTCGACGAGCATAATTTTCAATTAGTTCGATAATTCCTTCTTCTGCTGTCAGGCGATCGCACTTTGCATATTCAGCAATTTCACTTAGAGACAAGGGTTTACCCTTTAAATAAAGAATCGCTTCTATTTTGCAGGCTATAGGTATATTTTTGGGCATTCAGTATTTTAGATTTTGGATTTTAGATTTTAGATTTTAGATTTTAGGAAAATTCTCTCCCCCTGCCTATTCCCTATAACTAAGAATAAATTCTGCGATCGCTAAATCTTGAGGAGTAGTAATTTTCAAATTAGTTTCTTCTCCTAGAACTATCTTCACTTCAATACCACATCTTTCAAATAAAGCCGCATCATCAGTCACTTCCCAACCTTGACGAACACCTTCAGCATGGCACTGTTTTAACAATTTGACATCGAACCCTTGGGGAGTTTGAGCAGCCCAAAGTTGCTTACGCTCTGGTGTACTTGTAATTATGCTATTTTCATCAACAACTTTAATCGTATCTTTTACAGGTACAGCCGCAATTAAACCTGAACAATGAGTAATTGCCTCCGCACAAACATTAAATAAATTTGGTGTTGCCAAACAACGAGCGCCATCATGAATCAATACTTGTGTCGCACTAGCTGGTAATGCTTGTAAACCATTGTAAACTGACTCTTGGCGGGTAGAACCACCAGGAATTAATTCTATTGTTTTTTTGAGCTTTAAGTCAGCGATAATGGTCTTGAAGTCATCCCAATCTGGAGGTTGAGAAACTATTCCGATCCAATTAATAGAAATTGCAGCTTCTGCTGCTAACAAAGTCCAAGCAATTAAAGGTTTTGAACAGACCTGTAATAAAAGTTTATTACGATCAGCCCCCATTCTTTTGCCACTTCCGGCTGCGGGAATTAGTAAATGCACAACTTTCCTTAATCTTCAATTAAATAAATTCAAAATGCCCTAAATTCTGGGCGCAGGCCCTGCGCCCCTACCTCTGAGGACTTGCGCCCCTACCTCTTAAACTCCTTGACTCCTAATTGTCAATACCCATATTCTCCTAAAATATAAAACAATAAGCGTTAATAAATATTATGCGTGTAGTAGCCCTTATAGCTGGTTCAATTGAGAACCAAATTCTTTTTTTTGCGACTCTTGATGATCTTAAGCGTTATTATCCCCACGCGCAGATAGATGTCATTGTAGAACCCAAGTCAAAGGCTGCTTACCGAGTCAGCAAGTCAGTCCATGATGTCTTAACTTTTGATTACAAAGATCGTAATAGTTTAGCTGATTGGGGTAACTTAGTCGGCATGATTCGTGATCGTGAGTATGATATCGCTATTATTGTCGGACAAAGTTGGTTAGTAGGATTATTAATTTGGTTAACAGGAATACCTACACGCATTGGTTATCAAGGACAAGGTGCTGTTTTTCTCACTAACCCTATTACCCCCAAACTATCTCAGTATGTGGCGAATCTGTACCATGACTTACTAAAACCTTTAAAAATTGATACTCCTTGTCCAGCATTATCAGTAAATGTTCCTAAAGTAGATATCGAATGGGCGCAAGCAGAACAAAAACGTTTAGGAGTAGATAAAACAGGTTTTATTCTCATTAATGCTAGTGGAACTACTTTAGATACAACCTATCCCGGAGAAAGTTGGCAACAGATTATTGCAGCTTGTCAAGAAAAACAACCAGATTTACCTATTGTTGTCATTAAAGAAGCTAATAATGAGCCTTTAGTAAGATCGCTTTTAGAACATTGTCCCAATCTTAAAGTTACTTCAGCCGATGATATTGGCAAGTTAACTGCCATTATTGGTGGCGCTAGTTTAATGTTGTCTGTGGAAAATAGCCTCCTTCAACTGAGTATAGCTGTAGAAACATACACCATTACTTTGCTAAGTTCTCCGGAATCTGAGAAATTGTTACCCATAAGTGAGAAAGTGTTAGCTATTATTTCACCAACTGGAAAAGTAGCTGATATTTCACCGCAAATAGTCTTAGAAAAAATCTGGGGAGTGTAACTATTATCAATTTTAGATTTTGGATTTCATCTTCAAAATCCAAAATCATCACATAACTTTGAGCAGTATGGTGTACCGCTGCCGTTACGAATTACTTTTTTCAATCATGGCAAAGAAAGCATCATCTAATTCATAACCCAGAATTTGTGCTAAAGATTTGAGTCTAGATGGACTGGTAATATGTTGTTTGTGCAACCAATCACTCAAAATGAAGATCTTGTGCATCAAAAATATTTCTAAAGCTTCGGGGTTGTACTGAATACCTTCTTTAGAACTAAACTGGTGAGGTACTAACATAGCTGCATATCGAGCTAATTCTCCCGCTTTCCAGTCTAGTAAAAATGGCAACCAGGGATATTTGGCATCAAGACGCACAAACCACAGTCTTACTTCGGGAATTTCCGATAGTTCCCGTGGATCATTTGCTTCTCGTTCAAAATTAATTTCTAGACGTAATTGCTGTTCATGGGAGGAAATACTTCCTGCTTGCAGCAATGGTTCAATCACCGTTAAAACTGGTGACACATCTAGGCTATAAATAGATTCGTTGTTGAGGGTGATTGTGATTGTCATGAACTGATAGCTACTTACTCAACAGTGTTGAGAATCCACAGTAGCAGCTTTTTTACCTCTTTAGGTAGACATTTAGACGAATTTTAAGATAAAGTTGTTATGAGTTTGTTTTAGATTAAGAAAATTATAAGTTAGCACACAGGCAAAAGTTTTCTTAAATTTTATAAAACTAAGTCCTACCGTGAGGATATTTTGAATTGATTTGTCCCCAATTCCTAGAATTCACAACCTGAAATATGTACAAGCAAACGAGTTCTCCTAAACCTATTCGTTCGTTACAAGATGCTCTGGATAGGTGTCAGATATTAGGAATGCGTGTCAGTCGTCAACGCCGCTTTGTTTTAGAGTTGCTTTGGCAAGTTAATGAACATCTTTCTGCGAGAGAGATTTATGATCGACTTAACAAAGAAGGTAAGGAAATCGGACATACTTCAGTATATCAAAATTTAGAAGCTTTATCTAGCAAAAGTATTATAGAGTGTATTGAACATGGTGATGGACGATTATATGGAAATAACAGTGATTCCCATAGTCATGTTAACTGTATAGATACAAATCAAATTTTGGATGTGCATATAGAATTACCTGAAGATTTGTTACGTCAAGTAGAAGTACAAACAGGGATAAAGATTTCTGAGTATACTATTAACTTTTATGGTTATCGTAACCAAGTTATTGATTAGGAATTAAAAATTTAAAAGAGCCTAAAAAATCAGGAATCAACTCTTTTGTAAAAATGAGCGATCGCCTTTTACAATTCTTATTAATTGACCCCGATCCAATTTTTCGTTTAGGACTAAAAGTAACACTGGAAACTTTTCCTAATTTACAAGTAATAGCAGACGTTGCCACAGATACTGCTGCTTTACAAGTCTTAGCAGAAATAAATTCTCGGCAAATTAAATTAATCATCTTAGAATTAGATAATCAGCAGCTAGGATTGCAATTTTGTAAACAATTAAAGGCTTTATATCCTCATATACCGATATTACTTTTAAGTTCCCAATCTCAACAATTGCTCATAGCTGCAAAAGCAATAGGGATAAATGGCTATTGTCCTAAAGGTATATCAATTTCTCAATTAGTCCCCATTCTTCAAGACTTAGCTAATGGTGGTTATTATTGGTTTACAAATTCAGTAATTGTTAATTCTCCTTTACCATTGGCTAAGTTGCGAAATAACTTACAAAACTCAGGAATCAATAATATTGATAAAGCTCTTGATCAAGTTACAGAACAATTAAAATTACCGGGAATATCGCTATTAAATAAAGCAATTTTAGCAGGACAACGACGGGAACTTTTAGCAGCCCGTTGGATTATTAATAACTTATTGACAGCACCTCAAGAAAGACAAAAACCATCACCAGAACCCAAATTATCATCGTTAGATATTTCTCCAAATCTGGCTATTATCAAATCTGATCCACAATCAGTAATAAATATACCACCTGTAGTTAGTTCTCAACAACTGCAATCTGAATTATTGACTTTATGTTTAAATAAACTGCAATTTTCTTTAAATAATCTGACTAATACACCTTTAGAAATTGATATTTTGCGAGAAAACAAAAAAAGAGAGTTGCTTTATATTATTCTTCAAAAATTTTTTAAGCAGTTGGAAGAAATTCGGGCTTTTAATTTCGATAAAAATCAACTATTTAATTTACAAACCCAGATTTTAATAGATTTATGGCAATTTGCTGTTACGGAGTTTTTTGGTAATTATTCCCAGATCATTTTAGATCAACAAGAAATTAACTTAGTTAAATTTTTATTAGATAAAACTACAGATTTACAGACAAAGAATATTAATAAAGTGCCATTGTTATTTGAATTATTGTCTCATTTGTTATTATTAACGGATTTATGTATTGATAACGTTTCTTATCCAGCAGGAACTAAAGAATCTCAATCTCAAGCATTATTAATTTTAGAAAATTTATTGATTCATATAGCTAATGCTGTAATTCAACCATTGCTAAATAACTTAGCAGATGAGGAGAGTATTAAACAAAATTTTTATGACTGGCAAATTATTTCTACTAGAGAAATTGAGAAATTTAGAAATAACTTATCTTGGAAATACCAATTGTATCACTACATAATTGAAGCACAAGCAATTTTTGAAAGTCGCTATGAATTATTTATTTTTTCCCCGCGTGGGATTGCTAAAATATCAATTTATGCTCCTCGTAATCAAGAATTAGCTCAACTTTCTGGTATTCCTTTAGGGGTAACATTAATCCTAGAATTTCGAGATGCAATTTCTCCACGCATACAATCATTAATAGGTTTTTTAGGGACTGGAATTGTTTTCGTTCTTACCCAAGTAATTGGCAAAGGTTTAGGTTTAGTTGGTAGAGGTATTTTACAAGGAATTGGTAGCGTTTCTTTAACAGAGAAGGGACAACGGAAGAATAGGTAATTGGTCATTGGTCATTGGTCATTGGTAATGGGATTAAAAGCCTTTTTATTAATTATGAATAATATACTATAAATTCCAATCTCGACGATAATTAAACAAACTGAGTAATAATTCTTGGAGAACACGGCTTTTATTAATTTTGTGTTTATTCCATTCTCGCGCTGTTTCCATGATAATTTCGGAAAAACTAGGATAAATAGGTGATAATTTTGCCAAATGCTGAACTTTAATATTTTCTGATATTGCTAAACTAATTAAATTAATTAATTCTCCTGCTGCTGTTCCTAAAATCGAACATCCTAAAATTTTCCCATTTTCTAACACTATTATTTTACAAACACCTGTAATTTCTCCTTGTATTTGTGCGGCTGTATCTGTTTTAAAATATTGTTTAAACACTAAAACTTTATTTTGAGAATATCGGTTTTTTGCTTGAATTTCTGTTAAACCAACTTGCACTACCTTTGGCTGAGAATATATTCCCCAAGGCACAGATTCATAATTGACTTTCAGTTTGGGAAAAAATAAAGCATTTTCTACAGCAATATTAGCTTCATAATTACCAATATTCTGAATATTATAACCACCTAATATATCACCACAAGCATAAATTCGATGATTAGTAGTTTGTAATTTTTCATTGACAACCAAGCGGTGTCGATGCAGTTTTACTCCTACTGCTGGTAAATTCAGATCTTCTAAATTTGGCTGTTGTCCAGTTGCAATCAAAATTACATCAGTTTCAATGGCTTGATTTCCAGCTTGCACCCATTTTTTATTGTCTATTTGTCGTATTTGTATAACTTGGGTTTGTGTTAAAACCTGGACACCATCAACTTCTAATTGTGCAGTTAATAATTGGCATATTTCGGAATCAAGATGAGGCAAAATATGAGGATATTTAACTATGAAGGTGACTTTACAACCTAATTTAGCTAAAACTTGGGCAATTTCTATACTTTGGGGAATCCCTCCTAAAATTACCCAATTTTCAGCTAATGTTGTTTTTTCTAAACATTGCCAAATATTAGCTAAAGTCAGATATTCAATTGTATCTAAGCCTGGAATATTGGGAATTAGGGGATGAGAACCATTAGCGAGTAAGTAAGTACGACTATATAACCTTCTTTCATTAACTATAAAACTTAATTTAGGAGAAGATTGAAATTGACCATTCCCAACAATAATATCAACACCTTGAGCAGCTAAATTAGGAAGAGACTTGATTTGATGAAGATTTTTGGAAATAGCAGTTGCATAAGACAATCCCTTTTTCCAATTGAGAGATGCTGTATTTAAGTTAATATTTGTTTGGTAAATTCCTAGTTTGGCTAAATTATCAGATTGCTGAGTAATTTGACTAATTTCATGAAGTAAATATTGATAATCTAAATCATAGTTATGAGAAAAATCCGCGCTGACAATTAAGGCAACTTTAGCTTTTAGCCGAGTAGCAGTTAAAGCGCCTTGGTATCCAGCAATACTGCCACCAATAATAACGATATCGTAATCAATATTGGTCATTGGTCATTAGTCATTGGTCATTACTATAAATTTTGAATTGTTTTAAGTGCTGTTAGTAGGCGTTCATTATCGGCTTGTGTACGGACTGCGATGCGGAAATAGCGATCGCCTAATTCCTTAAAACTTAAACAATCACGAATTAAAATCTGGTGTTGCTGAAGTAAAGTTTGTTGTAATTGGGAAGTAGATTGTTGAGATTCTACCAATAGGTAGTTAACACTGCCTTCTAGGGGCGTTAAACCGGGAATTGAGGCTATACCTTGAAATAGTTGATTTCTCGTATCTGGAAGCCATTTCCAGGTGAGATTTTGAAATTCTGTATTTTGAAGGGCAGCGATCGCTGCTGCTGCTGCTAAAGTATTGACAGGCCAAGGATCTCGCCATGATTTCCACTTAACTAAACGGTGAGGGTGAGCGATCGCATATCCCAATCTTAACCCTGGTAAACTGTAAAATTTGGTGAGCGATCGTAAAATCACTAAATTCTCATATTCTTGCACCAACTCAATTAGGCTTTGTTCCGCTTCCGGAGGCAAAAAATCCATAAAGGCCTCATCTACCACCACCAAAGCAAACTTGTCTAAATAGGGTAAAACAGATTCCCGTGAAAATAATTTTCCCGTTGGGTTATGGGGATTATTGAGCAGTAACCCAAATTCTGAAGTCGGAAGTCTAAAGTCAGGAAATAGAGAAATATTTTCCTTCCCTGTTCCCAAATTCACAGGAAACTCCAGAACTTTAGCTTTATAAGCCGCAAGAGTGCGGTAATAATCACCAAAGGCCGGAGTCAGGAGAACTGTTCCTGCTAATTGTGCTAATTCTCTACCCACCAGAGTTAATAATTCTGCCGAACCATTACCTGGCAAAATCCATTCAGCAGGTATTTGATGAAAATGACCCAGAGCTAGTCTTAGCTCACCATACTCTGGGTCAGGATAATTTCTCAGATTGCCCAGTTGGGACATAATCGCAGCAATGACGCTGTTTGGCGGTCCCAACGGGCTGATGCTGGCAGAAAAATCCACAATAGCATCTGGGGAACAGCCAGCTAGTGCTGCTGCCCAAGCTAAATTTCCCCCATGTGCTTGTTGTGGCATCAAAAATAGCTTTCCTATAACTGAACTTACTCTTTTGGCTCTTTTGGGGGTGCTACTCTTTCCCTAAACAGTTTCCCAGCGGAGAAAGCGGGAACTCTGGTAGCTGGAATTTCCATTTTTTCGTTCGTTTTGGGGTTGCGTCCTTCACGGGCTTTGCGTTCCCGTGATTCAAAAGAACCGAATCCCACTAATGTTACCTTATCACCGGAAGAAACCGCTTCAACGATTGTTTCTATGGCAGCACTCAAAACAGCATCAGCTTGTTTCTTCGTAACGTTAGCCTTTTCTGCCACTGCATCAACTAATTCGCCTTTGTTCATATCAAACTCCTAAAGTTTTACCACAGATGAAAGTAAAGATGCCTTCATAGTGCATTTTTACTTATATCTTTGTTTGTAGAAATACAAAAATCGTTCCTTGAGAGTATTTACACTCAAAACCGCCGTAAATCTCATTGACTCGACTTTTCAATGAATCATTCTAAGGCGTTGTAGCCCGAAGTGGATAGATGAAACTATTAATTTATATAGATTTCAGGATTTTTGTGGTTTTTTACCTCTTTATTGTAGTAAAAACAGCCTATTTTTGGGAATAAATACTTAGTGGGTATTGGGTATTGTTAATTTTCTTCTGCTTTTCTATGTGTATTAATGACCTTATCCCTCGCTTTAAGGACTCTTCGGAGTCGGTCAGCGCTCAAGTAAACTTGTCGCTCAGAGGCTAGTTTTTTGGCTAATTGTTTAGAGTTATAAGTCTGAGGTTCTTCAAATAGACATTTTTCTAGATACTCTAAATCATCTTCTGAATAACGGGGTTTTCCCCCTCGACCTGGAGCATCCCATAATCCTGTTAAACCCATCTTTTCCCAACGATGTAGAGTTTGACGGACTGTAGAAATAGCCCAGTTCAAACCTTGAGCAATTTCCTCATTTTTTAATCCGCGAGCATTCAACAGCAAAACTTGAGCGCGATCTTTAGTCCGTTGAGGAACTTCCTTGGCTCTTCTCAATTCTTCTAAAGTTAACTTTTCCTCGTCAGTTAAAAAAATTCTCAATCTGCATCCCATAGGAGTTTTATTCTGATTAATGTATTTGGTATATTGATGTGTGTTTCCGGCTGTACACTCACAACAAAAGTATATAATAATACATTTATTTGATTATGTACTAAAACTCTATTGCTTTTAGTGCAGTCGGATAGCGGTAAATATCTTGTGGGATATTTTTTAATCTTGTCAAGTATATCAACAGACGATAATAATCCAAGTTGCTATTTATATAGGTTTGAGAGATTAATAGGTAATAATTAATGAGTAATGGGAATTACTTTCATGTTTTGTTTTCTATGACTTCTTTTCCTACGGAGAAACTTCTTTTAGGAGTAACAAATAATTGTATGACTAAGTGTTATAACGTTATATAACCAGTAACGTAAGTTGCTAGTTACAAATATTCAGGTTGATTTCTCGACTATATCCCCCTTCACCCTCTTAAATAAGGGAGTAAAATCAATGAACAATGATGATTATTTTTGGTTGAAGCGAAAAAAAAGGCTTGGTTATAGTACCAAACCTTTATAATTGCTGTGCTTAACAACGTACTTAATTAATTTAGTGTGAATCTATTCACATATCATCTGCCTAGAGAATGTATACAAATTGCTCTAAATATGATAAATCAAGACAAAAACCCCTATTAATGTTGCGGATAACAAAATTTCCTTAAATACTTTAAATGAGGCAGGAGTTGAAAGGCAGGATGCAGGAGGCTTTCTGAGATTGGGATTCAAACCCACCTCTAATTGAAGACCGCCAAATCTGAGACTGTGGCGGGGGACTTAAACCCAAATGGTCGAGGCAAAAAGGCCTTATTCTTAATGGAAAATTTTCCCTTCTGCCTTCTGCCTCCTGCCTTCTGCCTCGCCCTAAGGGCTGTTAAACATAAAAAAGACCTGGGTTTTAGCCAAGCCTTTATATATACCAGGTGTTTACCATATCTAGTTACTTTAAACCTTATATTATTCCTATTCATCTTCCTATAAGGTGTGTACAAATTTCTCTAAATATGATATCGCCGGAGTTCGGAGTTCGGAGTTCGGAGTTTCTCCTTCAAAGACGCTACGCGAACGGAGTTATGATTTTTAAGAGCGAGAGAATAAGGGTTTGAGACTCCTAATTGGGGCGAGTTTTCCACAAATTATCTTATGTCGAACTCAAGTGATATCGCGTATATCTATAACTAGTCTGTTATACATATTAGCATTCCTGCTGTTACCGAGGGCAGGCTTTTAAGCCCACCCTATAGCTATTGTTTCAAAATGGTTTTTGATGCCATTCACCAACTAATGGATGAACCCGGCCCAAGCGTTTACGGACGCAGACGGATCGGTTTCACGACAGAAAAATAGAAAAATGCCAAAACGCACAGACCTAAAAAGCATTCTCATCATCGGCGCTGGCCCGATCATCATCGGCCAGGCTTGCGAATTCGACTACTCGGGCGTGCAGGCTTGCAAGGCGCTGCGCGAGGAGGGCTACAAGGTCATTTTGATCAACAGCAACCCTGCCACGATCATGACCGACC
>JANMGZ010000056.1:0-2362 GCA_031374905.1 Dolichospermum sp. OTE_70_metabat_362_sub | reverse complement strand
ATTTTACCTTTAGTTTTGGTTGCTTGGGCATTAGCAATGACAATATTTCGTTCTCCGGCAATTTCTTTATTAGGAAAATATGCTACCCCCAAAGATTTACCATTAGCTGCGAGTTTTTTAACTTTAGCAGGGGGGATAGTTGGTTCTTTTCGCGGATTTGCGAATACATTTATTTTAAGTTTAGGGCCTATTTTTGCTTTTTCTCTAGCTTCATTTGTCCTGTTGGGGACAGTGTTTATATTGCGGTTTTTTAACCCTCCAGAAACACCAGTAACTCCAGAAATTTTAGAAATACCAAAAATACCAATTGCTAAATTAGGCTTAATTGTAATTACAGGTTTTAGTGTCGCTTGGGGTTCTCGATTACTCATGGATACTATCAGCAAAACTCTGAAAGCCCAACTACAAACTGATGATATCACAGTAATTATGCTAGGAATTAGTTTAACTTTGGCTTTTGCTGCCTTACCTGCGGGATTTTTTGGGGTAAAATTTGGGAATCATCAAGTCATGTTAGCGGGTATTTGTACAACTATTTTATCAATTATATTGATGTTAAATATAGGCGCAAATTTCCTAATTATATTATTGACATTAGCTGGATTTAGTTTAATTATCAATGGAGTAATTCCATTTAGTTTACAATTAATGCCTCAAAAGTGGGCGGGTTTAGGAATTGGGATGTATTTTGGTGGATTTTCTTTGGCTATGAGTCTCTTTGGCTTGGTGTTTTCACCAGGAATTACATCTTTAGTGGCGGGAATTAGTAGTGCATTGGCGTTTTTAGTGACTGGTATGTGTATTATGGTAGGGGGAAAATATAGCAATCTTAAATTGAGTTAAAAACAATTTTTTTGCCTGTTTTCTGTTTTCTGTTTCTAATTTCTACTTATATGACTGACAATCCAAATTTTCGCATTGAAAAAGACTCAATGGGCGATCGCCAAATTGCCAATAACGTTTATTATGGTATTCAAACCCAAAGAGCGATCGAAAACTTTCCCATTAGCGGTATTAAACCTTTATCAACTTATATAGATGCTGGTTTATATATTAAAAAAGCCGCCGCTATTGTCAACGGAGAATTAGATTGTATTCCCGCAGATATCAGTAAAGCCATCATTCAAGCAACTGATGAAATCTTAGCAGGTGAATTACGAGATCAGTTTGTTGTTGATGTTTATCAAGCCGGTGCGGGAACTTCTCACCACATGAATATTAACGAAGTTCTCGCAAATCGCGCTTTAGAAATTCTGGGTGATCAAAAAGGTAATTACAAACTCGTTAGTCCTAATGATCATGTAAACTACGGACAGTCTACCAACGATGTCATCCCTACAGCCATTCGCATTGGTGGATTATTGGCACTTTCTCGCACCTTGCAACCAGCTTTAGAACAGGCAATTTCGGCTTTAGAAGCCAAAGCCACAGAATTTCAAGATATCGTCAAATCGGGGAGAACCCACCTCCAAGACGCTGTACCTGTGCGATTAGGGGATAATTTCGGTGCTTGGGCGCAAATTCTTTCAGAACATCAAAATCGCCTTTATGTTGCTTCTGGGGATTTAATGGTATTGGGTTTAGGTGGTAGTGCTGCGGGAACAGGTATGAATACTCACCCGGAATATCGGCAAAGAGTCGTGGATATCCTGTCGCAGTTATTGGAATTTCCTCTAGAACCTGCACCCCATTTAATGGCTGCTATGCAAAGTATGGGGGGTTTTGTGAATGTTTCCGGGGCTTTGCGGAATTTAGCCCAGGATTTGGTCAAGATATCTCACGATTTGCGGTTAATGGATTCTGGTCCGAAAACTGGATTTAAGGAAATTCAACTTCCTCCAGTCCAACCTGGTTCTTCAATTATGCCCGGAAAATATAATCCTGTGATGGCAGAGATGACATCAATGGTATGTTTTCAGGTGATAGGATATGATAATGCGATCGCTTATGCTGCCCAAGCTGGACAATTAGAATTAAATGTGATGATGCCCCTCATTGCCTATAATTTAATTCACAGTATTGAGATTTTAGGGAATACAATTTCTGCCTTAACTACAAGTTGTATTCAAGGAATTACGGCTAACAAAGAAAGATGTTTAGCCTATGCTGAAGGTAGTTTAGCATTAGTCACCGCCTTAAATACTCATATTGGTTATTTAAATGCTGCGGCTGTAGCTAAAGAATCTTTAGAAACAGGCAAATCTCTCCGACAAATTGTTCTAGAAAAAGGTTTTATGACAGAGGCACAATTAGCAACTGTACTTGATTTAGAACAAATGAGTGCAATTGTGCCTTTAACATAAATATTAAGATCCCCGACTTCTTTAAGAAGTCGGGGATCTGATAGAATCTGAATACGTTC
>JANMGZ010000754.1:0-4803 GCA_031374905.1 Dolichospermum sp. OTE_70_metabat_362_sub | reverse complement strand
CTAGATCCCCCCTAACCCCCCTTAAAAAGGGGGGAAAATTAATCAAAGTCCCCCTTTTTAAAAAAGGAAAATCAATCAAAGTCCTCCTTTTTAAAAGAGGAAAATCAATCAAAGTCCCCCTTTTTAAGGGGGATTTAGGGGGATCTAAAAGACTCGTAGTTATAACTAGCAACTTGGGTTACTACGTTATTTTTTCAAGCTACCTAATGCCAGAATTGGGAATTTTTTAGGGTGTACAGGCAGGATTACCGCTAGGAGTCGCATCTGGATAGAAGGTGCGAATACCACCACTTCTTCTCACAAATACTGATTGGAAGGTTTTGCCATCATCTGTGGTAGTCCAACTGCAAGCTTGGTTAGTGCTACTGGTATTAGGATTCTGTTTGTATGCTAAAGCGCCAATTTTCAAAATGTCTTCAGCATTGAGGGTATAACCATAACCCTTAATGTTAGATTGAGCAGTTCCAGAACCGACTTTAACGATCGCACCTACTGTGTAAATCTCCCCAGGAACAACTTCTTCATTGAAGGAGTTACTAGCTTTTCTACCAGCTAAACCATCGTTTTGGAGTTGTACATAGCGACCAACAAAATGTAGTCCGCCAATAGAACCACCTTGTACAGGTTCGCCACATAATATATGATCAAAACCTACAGCATTAAACCAAACATCAGTTAAATCGCTTAAAAACAGCGAATCTGATGTTCGTCCAGCTACCAGAAATCCTCCTACGTAAGACTTGATATTAGCCAATACGGTGGGATTATTGTTCATTAATGTTTGAAAGTCAGAACGAGTAACTACTGTACCCGGTGCGCCGCAAAGATTATTAACTGCGTTATCAAAACTGTTGAGAGTTGGGGCTACAGGTGTAACATCGGCTGGGCTACCGAAAGCTAGTCCAGATACGGGGTTATTGGTACTATCAAAAAAGGGAACTGAACCGGCAGGTAGGGTAGTACCGCCACCAGAAGTACCATAATCAGTGATGACAATATCATCAATATTGATTCTGTTGCTAGTACCACCGCTGGTTTTTTTAACTTGACAGCGAACTGTTCCAGAAATATTGGGTGTAAATGTGGCAGTGGATAATGTGGTTGAACTGGTATTGACTTGTGAACCTACTTGTGTCCACGTACTACCACCATTGCTTGAACATTGTAACTGCCAACTGCTGCTGAGATCAGTTCCATACAAGGCGTGTTTAACGGTAACTGTGCCAGCGCCCGTACTGCGATCAAATTTCATAGCGATCGCACCAGTACTACGAAGCCTAGAAGACTGAGCGCCGCTTCTTCTGTCATTAGCATCGCTACCATTGGCAATTAAGGCATCATTTAATGTCCAAACTCCTGTACTGAGGGTGACATCACCTACAGCATAAGCTCCTTTAGTGCCGGTTTCAAATCCTTCGGTAATGGTTGCCGCACTGGACTTAAAGGTGAAAATGGAAAGTAAAAAGACTGCTCCGCCTACTATCTTTAAAGAAGAGGCTAATTTAGACTTGATTGATAGATGCAACATGATCATCCGATTTTATAGATGGTATTTTCCCAAGATGTAAAAAAATGATTTCTTACACAAATTGTTACTATCATATTTTTTTATATCAAGTCAATATTTTCACTAATATCTTATGTTAATTTATAGACTTAAACTTTTCTTATCTTACTTAAACTTTTCTTATCCTAAATACGGTAGTGAGATGAAAGTAATAGTGCCTATAACAGTTTTAAACACTAATTTTGGGAATTTTTTGTCTAAAATAGAGATAGTAATATTTTCTAGTAATGTCTTAATATATTGCTAATATATTTCTAAGATATTGTTAATAATAAACCATTAAGATTTTTCACATATCTAAATTTCACAATTAGGAAATTATTTTTTTACTGTCTATTGACACCACAGTTGGCTCGGCAACAAAAGGCAAATTCATCGTCCGTAAGGCTTACAATAAGCCAAACAATAATAACGAAGGCATCGCCATGAAGCCCAATTCAGAATGTGTTAGCAGTCAAAAGGACTTCTTTTGGGCAGATGATGATAACACCAGTAATGTTGCAATTCGTCGTGGCACAATTCCTTGTAGTTATTAAGCCGACATTGATCGGATTTTAAGTTGTAGGGTGGGTAATGCCCACTCTATCTTGCTGCTTACGCCAGCTATCAAAAATTAAACCGGATGATTATAAAAATTGGTATCTTTTAAAAAGTCCAAAATTGCAGCATTCACCATATCAGCAGAACCTGTGGACGCATCATGATAACAATTTTGCAAAATTTGTAACCGAGAATTAGGAAGATGTTGATGTAATTTTTCTCCATGACTAATAGGAAACCAACTATCTTGATCACCCCATAATACCAAAGTTGGACATTCAATATTTTTGAGATTTTTTTGAATATTAGTCAGCATATTTGGCTGATTTGTTCGCAAATTCTCAATTTCTTGAGCAGCAATTTGTAATTCTTCGGCAACTTTTACCAAAGTCCCAGGAATTTCAATAAATGGATAAGTAATCCAGTAAATATCTTCTTGAGTTAATAGTGATGGATCATATAATACCTTACGTCTTTCTGTTCCCATAACTTCTCTGACTAAAGGTGCAAACCAATATGCAAGACGTAAATAATCAATTGCATGGATAATCTCTATTGGTGTTTGGGCAAGTAAACCCATAGACCAATGAGGTAAGGTTTCTGCAAAAATAGGGGCATTAATTACTACTAAACTTCCGATTAAATCAGGACTTTTACCAGCTAATCCGAGAGAAATTAATGCTCCTATAGATTCTGCCACTATTATAGGTGGCTGATCACATAAAGCTTGAATAATGCGTTTTAATTCAATAATTTGATGTCCTGTTTCTTCTCGACGAGATACAGGCTTTTCTGAAAAACCAAAACATTTAAAATCACAACATATTACCCGAAAATGTTGAGATAACGGTTCAATACTATGCCGCCAATTATAACTCCAACTCCCTAACCCATGTAATAAAATTAGCGGTTTACCTGTCCCTTTTTCACCATAGGCTATTTGAATTGGATAACCTTGAGAATCGTGAATAACTAGATTTTGCCGCCCTTGAGGAAAATTATCTTGCCACCAATCTTTCATAATTTTATAGAATAATTTAACTGCCAGTGAAGACTTGCCATAGTATTCTTAGTAATATCACGGGGATGGCTATTAAGACAATAGCTAGAAGAAATAAGCCAACAGTAAAAATTAGGATAAAAGCGTTATCTACTTTTTTGTTTTGCTGCGGAGATTTTAAAGCTTCTTCCAATAAAATGATATTGTAATTATTGGCTTTCCAGGCAAAGTCAAAGAAATCTCCTAACATGGGAATAGCCCCAACTAAGGAATCAACAATCACATTCATCACCATGCGTCCTAATGTGGCTCTAGATACGCCTAATTGTGCGGCTTCAATGATAATATAAAACGAAAATATTAGTCCTAAAGCATCACCACCTATAGGCAGTAATCCAATAATTGGATCTAAACCAATTCCTACTTGTGTTCCAGGAATGGTAATTATATTATCTAATAGTCCAGTAAGTTGACGTAGACGCTTTAATCTCGGTGCATAAGCATCAGGTGTAATTGAAAACTGTTCAGAAGAATTAGGCATTTTTAATGATTCTTGATAGCTTGATAATCAACTTTCTTATTATCTCATTTTTCTAACTTAAATTTTTTCATATTTATCTGGAGAAATTGTAGCTAGATTGACGGTTATTTTACTGGAATTAAAAATTTGATTCTTCGTTTCTAATTCTTAATTTTGAATTGTTCATGTCTTCACCCACAGTTACATTTAATTGGTGTCCGACGAGAAGAACGAAAGCACTCATCCATAACCATAACATTAAAACAATTATAGCTCCCACGGCACCATAGACTTTATTATAATTGCCGAAATTGCTAACATAGAGGCGAAATAATGCCGAAACAATTGCCCACAAAATAGCTGCTAAAATTGCCCCTGGCATTAGTGGTGTCTTTGGTTCTAATTTGCTTGGTCCATAGCGATAGACAAAAGCAAAAGCGGTGGCAACAGTACACAATGCTAAAGGCCAACGTAAAAATTGCCAAATATGCAATAAAAAAACTAAATAAGTATTGCTACCGACGACTATTCCCAAGAGTAAATCACTGATAAATACTAGAAAAGAAGCCAGCACTAATAATAATATAGTTCCGATTGTTAAGCCAAGAGATATCAGTTTTGCTTGCCAAAAAGGACGGATTTTTTTGCTAGGAATTTGCTGAATTCTATCTAAGGCTGTCATAGCTGTATTAATTGCCCCAGAAGCAGCCCAAAGAGCAAGTACAAAACTCAGAGAAAATAAACTACTATTTTTAGAGTTGGCAATTTCTTCGGTCGCAAAATCACGGATTAATATCCAAGCTTCTTGAGGAACAATTCTACTCAGTTCTGTTGCTAGTTGAATAAGCGTATTTCGTAAAGATTCTGCAAATAAGCCAATTGCTGTTATTAAAGCCAGAATTGCCGGAAATAACGATAATATGGCATTAAAGGCTATTTCAGCAGCTAGTCCTAAAAGTCTGTTCTCGATTGTCCTCGAAAAAGTTTTTTTCAGTCTGGGCCATGTCAGGTGACGAAAAAAGCGGAAAAAACGAGGCTTAAGCATAATTTTCAGTACCCCAATTTTAATAAAAACTCACATTACTATAGCGGTATGCACCTGAATGAAATACGATTAGTAAATCGCAAAGCCTGTAGGGGCGGGGTTTCCCCGCCCTCAATAGTATTGCATCAAGG
>JANMGZ010000735.1:0-3539 GCA_031374905.1 Dolichospermum sp. OTE_70_metabat_362_sub | reverse complement strand
CCGCAGGGCATCGAGGAGAGTCACACGTGGCTCAATACTGAGGGGGCGTTGCTCACCATTAATGTTGAGTGTGATGTTCATCTCGCCGTTGCCTCCTAGAGTAGTTTCTTTGGCTACACTTTCTTGATTCAGTAATGCCGGAACAGTGATAGCTGCTCCGGCTGCGGTGAATGCCTGTCCGAGGAAGCCACGCCGGGATGTTTTCCCTGGTTTCTGGTTAGATTGTTCCATAATTGGGATTGATAACATTATTATTGATGATATAGCAGGAGTTACCGAGTCAGAAATTAGGAGTAAAACCCTCTCTGCGGTTGGCTATTCCCTGACTCGTGGGTAATGCTCATGAAGTTGAAGAGAAGCAATTAAGCATTTAATTTAACTTTTAGTTCAGTTAAATGGTTTGTTATTTTCTAAAGCACAATTTGAAGATTTATATTTTTCTGCTATCTAACGTGATGAAACAAGATTAAACAAAAAGCCCAAGCAGATTTTAATCAAAATTATTGTACAAAAAATAGTTGAGAATATCAAGCCCTGAAATGAACTTTTTTCCCCGACTTATTGAGAATATTCTCAAGATTATTGACAATATAGGGTGATGTGCTTTTTTTGGAAAATCTGATTGAAAAAACTTATAGGTTTTTGGAAAAACCATAAGTTAAAAAATAGTTGAGTTGACGCGAGAAAACCCAACTTAACTAATTATCAAGTTACGGTAATTATCACACCTGCACTTTCATTTCCTAATCTATCCACAGCACATACCGCATAAGTTCCTGG
The DNA here is from genome assembly GCA_031374905.1 of Dolichospermum sp. OTE_70_metabat_362_sub. GTDB lineage: Bacteria > Cyanobacteriota > Cyanobacteriia > Cyanobacteriales > Nostocaceae > Dolichospermum. The sequence goes on along the minus strand of JANMGZ010000735.1, from coordinate 2,759 downwards.
TGTGACTGTCGCAAAGGTAGTACCAGCGGATAAAATGCGTTGAATTATCCAATTATTGTTATTTTGCAAATATAGAGTCCAAGAACGCACAGGTTGATCATCTCCTGCTTCCCAGTTTAATTTCCCATCCACAAACTTGAGGTTTTTGGGAGGTGGTGGCGTGATGGAACTTTGCCATGACATAGTGGGAATTAAGGCAGGTGTGGGATAATAGGCTCTAAATTGGTCAGCGATGCCTTGACGATTTTCCTTAATGCCTGTCATGCTGAAAAAGATATTCCCCAAAGATAAATTACCCGCTAAATTCCGAGAAATCTGAATTTGCTTGGTAATTTCGCTATTTTTCCATTCCTTACCATTTAGTTGTCCGAGATTGTTACCTGCATAGACGTGACGCTGTTTAATATTAATTTCTGTCCACCATTTCAGCAGAACTTCATAACTTTGTTTGGTTTGGTCAGTCCGCCAGTAAAGTTGAGGAGCAATATAATCTATCCAGCCTTGTTGTAACCATTTTTTAGCATCTGCATAGAGGACATTATAGGCATCTAAACCCACAATTCCCGCAGGTTCTCCAGAACGATAAATCCCAAAGGGACTAATTCCAAATTTCACATGAGATTTGGTGGCTTTAATTCCTTGAGAAAGTCGCAATACCATTTGATTGACGTTTTCCCGTCGCCAATCTTCTAAACTCAGTTTACCCCCACTGGCTTTATAAGCTGCGTAGGTTTTATCATCGGGAAAAGGTTTACCAGATATGGGATAGGGGTAAAAATAATCATCTAAATGAATCGCATCTAAATCATAACGGCGGACAACATCAATAATAACGTTGTATGCTCTGTCTTGAACAATTTTTGCACCGGGGTCCATCCATTGTTGAGTACCCCATTGATAAATAAGTTCTGGGTTGGTAACGGCAATGTGGGGACTAACCGGGGAAATTTTACTGTTAGCTCTAGCGCGGTAGGGGTTAAACCAAGCGTGTAATTCAATATTGCGTTTATGACATTCTGCGATCGCAAACTCCAAAGGATCATAAAATGGTGATGGGGCTTTTCCTTGAGTTCCCGTTATCCACCCACTCCAAGGTTCTAACTCAGAAGCATACAAAGCATCACCTTCTGGTCTAACCTGTAAAACTAAAGCGTTAAAATTCAAAGCTTGTAACTGTTTAATAATCGCCACCAATTCGGCTTTTTGCTGTTCTACAGTCAGTCCCGGTTGAGAAGGCCAATCACTATTCCACACCGACGCAACCCAAGCACCTCGAAATTCCCGCCGATGATTTACCTTAACAGTATTGGAGGTTGTCGGTTTCGGTATGGAAGGAGGAACAACAATATAATCAGAAGGGATTTTTTCGGCTTTTCCTAAATATACTAAAGCTTGATAAACCATCACTACTACTTCTGCACGGGTAGCTGCTGTTTTATAATTTAGTATTTTCCCATTGGGATAACTTACTACCCAACCAACGCGAGTTGCTAACGCGATTTGATTAATCCCATAGTAAGGAATCAAAGATCCATCTTGATAAATTTCTGCCAGTTTACTTACTAAGTCTAGGTCAACTTTCCCCGCAATTCCTAAACCGTTGACCATTGCGACTAAAGCATCACCTCTAGCAATACTTTCATCTGTGCCGAAACGCTTGTTTGGATAACCTGTCAAAAATCCACTTTCATAAACTTTTTTAATCGCATTTATCGCCCAATGGGTCTGCGGAACATCTCCAAAAGGCAGATATGCACGTTTAACTGGTTGGGGAAAAACTGAAGCGATAATCGCCGCAAATTCAGCGCGAGTCACAGGGTTATTAGGGCGACAAGTTCCATCAGGATAACCGCTGAGAATCCGTCGTGCTGCTAAAGCTTCTATAAATGGTCGGGACCAATGACTTTGAATATCGGAGAATTTTATAGGAGTAGATACCATATCTAATGCAATACTCTAGTCAAAATAAGAGTGTTGATAATTTTTAGCAAATCTAGCAAAACCAATCATACATAAGCGTTTCTCTAAAAAGTTAGTTGATCATTTGAAACCCTTAAATGAGATTAAAATTATCAGTTAGGAATCGTTTTAATTGTTAATTCCTGCACGTTATTAAACACTATTGTTGCTCCAGCTTGCATTAAGTTTTGTGTATAAGCTTCACGTCTTTCCGGTGTTTCCTGAACGTGGGGAGGTAATACCCCAACCGCTAACCAAGTCCGAGAATTATCTATAGCTTTTGCTTTTTTCAGAGTATGCATATCTGCTACAGTATCACCCACATATACAACTATAGGTTTTTGATCACTACCCTTTTCTAATATATTAATAGTAGCAAAAAGTCCAGTAGGATCAGGTTTACCAGGTGCATCTTCCATTGCAATTAAGACAGGAGACTTTAAACCCAAACGTTTTTCTAAAACGTAATTAGCACTCAAGCGAGTAGCACCACTGAAAAAACCCCAAACAATACCAGATGCAGTTAATTCTTGAAAATAACTTGGTTGTGCTAATAAAGGTTCATGACAAATGTAGCCGTTCCAATTTTCTAAATCTGTACCGCGATAACGGCTTTGAAAATAAGTAACTATGTTGTCATAATCTAATTGTATTTCTTGTCGCTGCTGTCCTTGACTGACAAAATGGCGGTAAATTAACTCCTGGGAGGCTTCCCAATCATTATTCCAAATTCCTTCTGATTTGAGGTTATCAATGTCTACAGGCGTGGGACGATAGGCCTGGACGGTAAAATGTTCTAC
>JANMGZ010000694.1:0-7679 GCA_031374905.1 Dolichospermum sp. OTE_70_metabat_362_sub | reverse complement strand
CATACTATCCCCAGCGACCCGTAAAGCATAGCTTTGGGGAGGTAATGATAAATTAGCTAAATCCAAATGTTCAACGGCATCTGTGAACGGTTCAATCAAACCACCTGCGGCAATAGTTCCTAAAATTGGTACACCAAGTTTTGCAGGATGAAGTATGCGAAGAGTTCGCGCCCTACCTTCATTCCAGCCAATATAACCCTTATTGCGTAAATGTTCCAACCGGCTTTGAATGGGTGCAGGAGATTTCAAATTCATCCCTTCCATCATTTGGCGAATTGAGGGAGAATGTTGATTCAACTTGATATATTCTACCAACCATTCATATAATTCCTTTTGCGGTTCTGTGAGACGTTCCATATTTTTGTCGGGAAGTAAATAATAAATGCCCATAGAACATTGGTACTACAAAATTCTTCCCTTAACAAGCTTTTATTAAATATTCATGATAATTGTTAACTGATGACGAGGGAACAGGGAACAGGGTATGGATAAGAATGTCACCAATTACCCATTACCCATTACAAATTAATAATTGTCAATTGTCAATTGTCAATTATTAATACTGTTATTTTGCCCCTAAAATACTCGCAAGTAAAGCTTTTTGAGCGTGTAAACGATTTTCTGCCTGATCCCAAACCCGTGATTGTGAACCTTCAATTACCTCTTCAGTAATTTCTTCACCACGATGGGCTGGTAAGCAGTGTAAAACAATTGCCTCTGGATCTGCAAGACTTAATAATTGTTCAGAAATTTGATAAGGTTGAAAAACAGGAAACCGGTTATTTGCTTGTGTTTCTTGTCCCATACTTGCCCAAACATCAGTGTAAAGTACGGATGCACCTTTGGCTGCTGCTTCGGGATCATGAGTCAGGAGAACTTCGGTTTTTTTATTCGCTATTTCCCTCGTTTTTTCTACAATTTCTGCATCTGGGGCATATCCTGACGGAAAAGCAATTCTGACATTCATTCCCACCAAAGCACAACCTAACATCAGGGAATTAGCAACATTATTACCATCGCCAACATAAGTTAAAGTTAAACCTGCCAAACTCCCAAACTTTTCTTGAATCGTGAGTAAATCAGCCAATATTTGACAGGGATGTTCTAAATCTGTGAGGGCATTAATCACAGGAATTTTCGCATATTTAGCAAAAGTCTCTAACTCCTGTTGAGCAAAGGTGCGAATGGCTAAAACATCCAAATAACGATCTAACACCCTAGCGGTATCCTGAATAGGTTCTCCCCGACTCACCTGAGTGACATGAGGATGAAGATCAATTACCTGTCCCCCCAGTTGGTACATTGCGACTGTAAAACTAACTCTAGTGCGTGTTGAGGCTTTGGAAAACAACAAACCCAAGACTTTATTACAATGCAACTTTAGTTTTCCCGACTTTAGTTGAGTAGCCAATTCCAGAAGTTCTTGCAGTTCCTCAGAACTCAGATCCGCTAGACTTAATAAATCTCTGCCTATCAATGCTGCCATGCTTGATTATCTCTAAAGAACAAATGTTTTTGCGCGCCTTCGTCTAGCCGTGTCACCGGGAATATACCAATTGAACTGTACCAAATATTTTTGCATCAATCTACAATATGGTGGCTAGTTTTACCGATTTTTGGCAACTTTGAAAAATATTTTGCTTACCCTCTAGACAAATCATCTCCCTATGATATAATATGGAATCGGTGAGGAAATAAAAAATCTTGCCACCAAAATCGCCAGCATAGCACAGTGGTAGTGCATCCGACTTGTAATCGGAAGGTCGTAGGTTCAAATCCAACTGCTGGCCTTTATTTTGTCTTTATTGACGTGAAGCGATTTCTGGAGTATGGTTTGCCGCATCCCTAGATAAAGATTAGATGTTATTTATCAGCATTTATCAAGCAAGTTACCAAGTAGCGACTTTTACACATTCTTAGATGTAAGTAAATTCTCTATTGCTGTGTGTCTGAAAAATCTTGTTCTAAGGTATTTCCGTGATCCCGTAACCAGTTTTTAGCAACTTGATAATTAGGAACTTGCACAGCGACTATATTCCAAAATCTAGGGGTGTGATTACTTTCTAAAAGATGGGCTAATTCATGGACAATTAAGTAATCAATTACAAAAACTGGGGCTTTCATAATCCGCCAATTAAAGTTTAAATTGTTGTTAGGGGTACAAGTAGCCCAGCAGTATTTTAAATCAGAAACGAGTATTTTATTAAACTGTACACCCAAGGATTCAGCAAATTCTTTTGCTTTGGGAAGGAGTTTAATATGTGCTTGTTTGGTGTACCAATCACGGAATAATTTAAAAGCATTGGTTTGATGACAGCGGGATATTAAAAAACTTGATTTAAACCGGACATCAGGTACTTGATCATCAGCAATTTGTAAACGGTAATTTCTGCCTAGATATAATATGGTTTCTCCTGATACAAATTCTTTATGAGTAATTTTGTCGGGGTATTTTGGGGTGTAATTAAGTTTTTCATAAAGCCAAAGTTTTTTAGATTCAATGATTTTGTGAATTTTCTCTTCAGATACTCCATTAGGGGCGCGAACTACTATAGTTTTGTCTCTTTCTACACATAAACTCAAGGTTTTACGTTTGGTTGAATAAATAATTTTATAATCTAGGTTCATCGGTTATTCTCCGATTATTTTAGAATGATTTTCTCTTGACCATTCTAGCAAACGAGTGATGATTTCTTTACGTTGGTTAAAAATATTTGGATAGGAAACAAAATCAGCAGAAAGGAACAGTTTTTGTAATTCTTCCTTGAGTCGGTTTTGTGCGGGTATGGAATCCCAAAAACCAGCAGTTTGTACTTCTTGTTTAATCACATTGAAGGTATGTAAAGTTAAATTGACATTTTGGGTAATTTCCTCTTGATTAAGTTCGCGGTTAGCAAATAATTGGGCTTGAAAAATGCGAAAAATGGGCATTTGTTTTTTACGATCTAGTCCGTAGGTATTTTCCTGTTCTTTTGATTTTATCTCTTTTCTCAGTTTTTCTATTTCTGCATAAATGCGTTCCCAATTATCTTGAAATTCTGTTAATATTTGTTCTAGCTTTTCCGCAAAGGAAAGAAATAATTCTGGATCTTCGTTCAGATTGGAGTTAATATAACTTCTGATAGCGTGTTCTACAGAAGCGGCTTTAGTTTTGGTGCGGGTGTGGCTGTTGGTAAGGGTTTCAAAGTTATCATCTAAAATAGAAATTGGGGCGATTTTCTGATCAATGCTGTGAGATTTGAGAAATTCATCGGCTATATTTCGTAGTTTTTCGGGTATTCCTTTAAGACTAAAACGGGCATCTCGAAAATGTTTATAAGCTAGATTATTAATAGCAATAAAGTTTTTGTAATCTTGCCAGTAATCTAGTGCTTCTTTACGTGGCATAACTATATTTAAGGCTTTAGTTAGTTTTTTAAAGGCGAGGATATAGGCAAAGCGGATATTTTCATCATAGAATAAATCATAAAAAGCATCAGCATCATTAAAATCTGTTAAATTATATTGTTTTAATAATTCCCAGATTTCTCGATGTGCTAAGATTAAATCATTAATTTCTTGTTGTTCGTCACGGATTTGGTTAATGATTTCCTGTTGTTCTTTTTCTTGATAGGTATCTAAAGCTTTTGTGAGATGATGTCCCACGCCAACATAATCAACAACAAAACCTTTATCCTTGTGTTCTTCTCCTACTCTGTTGACACGGGCTATAGCTTGTAGTAAATTATGTCCACTAATTACCCGATCTAAATACAAAACCTGCTCAATGGGGGCATCAAAACCCACTAACAACATATTATTAACTATAATAATTCCTACCTTGCCGTTAATTGCAGTATTTCCGGCTGTTTCAGTGGCATCAAAGGATAATTTAAAGCGTTGAATGCTGGTATTATGATAATTAGAATGAGTGTATGTTTTAATATGAGGTAGATCATTATTATTGCCAGAAATAACTACAGCCGTTTCTAATTCTCGCAGTCTGTCTATATTAATGTTGAGGGTATTTTTGAGTTCTAATTCTGTAATTTTGGCTTTTATTGCCACATCTAAACATTGTTTATATCTACAAGCTGCTTCTCTGGATGTGGCGACGATTTGGGCTTTAAATCCTCCAGAAAAGACATATTCAATATAATGATTAATAATATCATTAGCTTTAGCTTCAATGACGGGCATGGCTTCTAAATAAGCGTCACGAGTTCCATAACCTAAAATTTGCAAACGTTCACTTAATTTATATTCACTGAAAACATCGCTAAATTTAGCATCCATGCCGGCTTTATCGCTAATTTCGGCGTTGTGGGTACGTCCTTCGTAAACTATTTCTAAGGTTGTTCCGTCGGCTATAGACTCCTTCATGGTGTATTTATCAATATAGTCGCCAAAGGTTGCTTCTGTTTTATCAATGGGTGTTCCTGTATAGGCGATTCTGGTAGCATTGGGTAAAGCGCGGTCTAAATTTGTCCCCAGTTGGGTGTATTGGGAACGGTGCGCTTCATCAATCATCAGTAAAATATCTGCACTTTCGTTTAATTTGGGGAAAATTGCTTCTAAGTCGTTTTCTTGGAATTTTTGCATCATCGCCATGACAATATCGGGGGTATCATTGGCGAGTAATTCGTGTAAACTTTGGTTAGGTTTGTCTGGTTTAGGTTTTATCCATTCCGCTAATTTGATATTTTGACCAATGTTTTGACTTGTGCTTTGTAATTGGTCTTGGAGTTGAGTTCTATCGGTGATAAAAACTATTTTATAACTACTTAATTGGGTATGTTTTCGCATTTCTCGCACCATGAACAGCATAGTTAAAGATTTACCTGATCCTTGAGTATGCCAAATAATGCCACTGCGTTGTTTACGATTTTTTCCGGTAATTAAGCGTTCAACGGCTAATTTTACGGCGCGATATTGGTGGTATCTGGCAACAATTTTAATGGTTTCGCCTTTGTCATTGGTGCTAAATATGGTAAATATTTGAATTATGCTTAAAATGTTTTTTGGGTAACAGATCCCTGCTACTAATCTTTGTTGATCATTGGGGGATGTACTGATATTAGTTTGAATATCACTTAATTTAAAAGGATAGGGATCTATCCAGCGATAAAAGCGTTTTTTGATGTGGGTGGTAATTGTGCCAAATTCCGCTTCTTGTCGGCAAGTGGTGATAATAAACTGATTATAATAAAATAGTTCTTGGTTGCCTTCGGATGTTTCGCCCCGTTGTTGACTATAGCGCATTAATTGGTCTATGGCTTCGGGTATGGCATCTTTTACTTTTGGTGATTTACATTCGATAACGACGACGGGAAGACCGTTAATAAATAAGGTGATATCAGGAATTATATGATTTTCTGTGCCAGGAATGCGGACTTTAAATTGAGAAATGGCAATGAAGGAATTATTTTGTAAAAATGTTTCTGGGTTAAAGTCAATATAGCGAACGGTGGGGCTTTGTTCTTGGGTATTGTGGTTAATGGAAACGCTGGTATTTTCTAGAAGTAAGTTGAGAATATATTGATTATTTTCGATTAAGGTACTTTTGGGAAAGGTGGTAATTTTTTGGACGACTTCGTTTATTTGTTCGTCTCGCAGGAAGGGGTTAATTTTTTGTAAAGCCTGTTGGAGTTGGGGTAATAGGATAACTTCGCCGAAGTTTTTACGGTAGCTTTCGCTGGGTTTTTGTTGGTGCATTTCTAGGCGGATAACTGTCCAGCCTAGTTTTTCTAGTTGGTTTAATAGGGGTTCTTCTACGTGGTTTTTTTCATCCAGTCGGAGGTTTTCTTTTTGGGTTTGGGATGCACTCATGGTTGGTTTTTAAGTAGGGGTTTAACGGAGGTTTTTCCAGTGAGGAGGTCTTGCATTAATCCGGTTTTTTGAAGTTTGAGCTTGTAAACATACAATTGTTCCTGATATATTAAATTATCATATTTATTAATACTGTTAGAAATTGTTATCTGTTCTTGAATTAACCGAGGTAGTGCTAACTGTAAACGATTAATAGAACCTTGAAAAAGATTTGGTTGAGCAGCTTGTTGTTGCTCTGCTAAAATTTGTTTTTGGAGAATTGCAGATTGTAATACTAATGCTATAAATGGAGAAAAGCAAAGATTACGGTCAAGTTTTATTAAGGCTGCACTACGAACTAATGCACAAAGTAAATTTTTTGGTACTTCGCAAACACGACCAATAGTACCTGAGCAAGATATTAAAATATCTCCATATTCAGGATGACATCGCTTAATCATTCTCTTATATTCAGATTCAGGAATAAAATCAACATCATCTAAACTAAGATAACCATTAAGAATATTACGCGCACTTAGTAAAAATATTCCAGATTCAGACCTTTGAGGTGTATGATGATCACCATCAGTTACATCTGTTGCAATATCTTTTATTGTTATTACATCCCACTCATCGGGAATCATACCTAAAGGCGATCGCTTGAATTTATGAGTTGTGCGATCGCGCATTTGACCATTTTCATCTATTCCACGAGTGAGGAGGTCTTGCATTAACCCGGTTTTGACTCTTTTATACTTGGCTATCAGTGTTTCAGTTTGGGCGATCGCTTTATCTACCGTGTCTAATATTTTCGCTATTTGCTGCTGTTCTGGAATAGGAGGAACAATTATAGGTAATTTAAGTAGTTTTGATTGTTGAATCCCTGTTGCTGTTGTTCCACTAGAATAACTTTTTAGCCTATTCTGAAATAAATCAGACAGGAGAAAATTTTTAAAAAAATCATTATAAATTAAATATTTTTTAGTTTTAAATAATAAAACTCTTTGACTCAAAATATATTTTTTATTATCTGGAATTTGAGCTATATTACCTAATGGTGCTTCCATTGTAATAATAATATCACCCTTTTTAGTATCTCCTTTATTCATCCACTTTTTATATAAAGCTTCTGAACCATAGTTTGTTTCTTTTTCTAAATTAATTTTTCCCATCTCTACGTTATTAGCAGATAAAGCAGGTATATCTCCACCTCCCCATGTCATGCCAATTTTTAGCGGTGTCTTTCCTCTAAAATCAATAATATTATCAATTATTTCTTCAATATTCCAAACATCCCAATCCTTTGGAATCATCCCTAAAACCGAATCTTTAAACTCTCTATTATCATCTAATCTATTAACCATTACTAACCCTATAAATAATTAAATATACTTTGTAGTTGTGTAGGTTGGGTTGTTCGTGTCAGCGTTGCCAAGCAATGGAACGAAACCCAACTAAATCACGAGAATGTTGGGTTTCACTGCGTTCTACCCAACCTACAATCTACCTACCATATTTACAGTACCACCAGCAGTTAAAACTTGTTTTGCAGTTAATTGTAAACTGGGGAAAATATGATTTAGCTTGAAATGCTATAAATACCGCGCTTCCGTTAACCGAGAATCAAGAGTTGCTAAAGTTATCTGTTAGCTTCCACACCCGCCATGAAATGAATTTCATGGCTAATAGCTAAAGTTTACTAAAGTAAACTATCAATTTCTTGGTATTTTTAGTCATCTTTAGATGACTTTTGCTATTAGACTGGGAATTCATTCCCAGTCGGGTTATCGGTTTTACGTTAAGTTGACACCAATGAGCAGTGGTAAACCCCTACATAAATCATATTTTCCCCAGTTTACAATTAACTGCAAAACAAGTTTTAACTGCTGGTG
>JANMGZ010000637.1:0-15771 GCA_031374905.1 Dolichospermum sp. OTE_70_metabat_362_sub | reverse complement strand
AGCCAAAGTTATTTCGGGAGTTTTCCCATAAAAGGAACGAAAATTACATAATTTAATAGAAGTTAGCTTCATTGCACCGCTTCCTTCACAATAGTGAGAATATCATCATTAATATGACCCTTACTCTTTCTATCTAATCTGCTTTTCTCCAATCTCCATACCTTCTCAATAATTTGCTTTACTTCCGGTGGTGCGCTGGTAATTGGTTCTTGAACATCTTCAATATTTGCTTCTAGTATCATTTGAAAAGAGGAATAGATTTATTTTCTATTTTAACCAGTTCTGATAATATAGATATAACCCACGCAAAAATTCTCTAAAACCCTTCTTCCTTCGCTCCTTCGTGGTTCATTTCTCATAATTCCTACATAAATACTAGTATAAATTGATATGTAAGTAGAAAAAAATTTCTTTTTTTTGGGTTTTGGGGGTTGACTTGCCGCGCCAGGCATGATATTTTGATAATGGGAATGCGTGCCTTTATAAAAATTTTATCACCACTCCATTATATTAATAATAGCACATCGCCGGCGATGTTGCAAACAAAGCCCCGAAAAAAAATTCGCGCCCAACGTAAAACTGAGAAATTGTGTAGAATTGCTATGTGTAACGATAAAGCTAGATAATGGATTTTAATCTCCAAGCACCTTTTGTCCCCACCGGTGATCAACCACAAGCGATCGCACAACTTTCTGCTAGTATTCAAACAGGAAATCATTATCAAACATTACTGGGTGCGACAGGAACCGGTAAGACATTTTCCATAGCCGCAGTCATTGAAAAAGTCGGTAGACCGACCCTAGTATTAGCTCATAATAAGACACTAGCAGCACAGTTGTGTAATGAACTGCGGGAGTTTTTTCCTAATAATGCAGTTGAGTATTTTGTCAGTTATTACGATTACTATCAACCCGAAGCATATCTACCCGTTACTGATACTTATATAGAGAAAACATCAGCAATTAATGAAGAAATAGATATGTTACGACATTCCGCAACTCGTTCCTTATTTGAACGCAAGGATGTGATTGTTGTCGCTTCAATTAGTTGTATTTACGGTTTAGGAATGCCGTCGGAATACCTGAAAGCTGCAATTAAGTTACAACTAGGAATGGAAATTGATCCGCGTCAAGTTTTACGGGATTTAACCGCAGTTCAATATACTCGCAATGACATCGAAATGGGTCGAGGAAAATTTCGGGTGCGGGGTGATGTTTTAGAAATTTCTCCTGCTTATGAAGATAGAATTATTAGAGTTGAATTTTTTGGAGATGAAATTGATGCAATTAGATATGTAGATCCTGTGAGTGGGGAAATTCTCCACAGTTTAGAAGCAGTAAATATCTACCCTGCACGTCACTTTGTTACCCCTAAAGAAAGAGTAGAAATAGCTTGTGAAGATATAGCTACAGAATTAAAACAACAACAATTAACATTAGAAGAATTTGGTAAATTAGTCGAAGCCCAACGCATTGATCAACGTACCCGTTATGATTTAGAAATGTTACGAGAAGTGGGATATTGTAACGGCGTAGAAAATTATTCCCGTCATTTAGCAGGAAGACAAGCGGGAGAACCACCGGAATGTTTAATTGATTATTTTCCCAAAGATTGGTTATTAGTCATAGATGAATCTCACGTTACCGTTCCCCAAATTCGCGGAATGTATAACGGAGATCAAGCTAGAAAAAAAGTATTAATAGATCATGGTTTTCGGCTTCCTAGTGCGGCGGATAATCGTCCTTTAAAAGCCGAAGAATTTTGGCAAAAAGTCAATCAATGTATTTTCGTTTCTGCGACTCCAGGAAATTGGGAATTAGAAATTTCAGAAGAAAATATTATTGAACAAGTAATTAGACCAACGGGAGTAATTGACCCAGAAATATTTGTGCGTCCCACAGAAGGACAAATTGATGATTTATTAGGAGAAATAAAAGATCGTGTTGACCGTCAAGAAAGAACTTTAGTGACAACATTAACTAAACGTATGGCGGAAGATTTGACCGAATATTTAGAAGAGAGGGGAATTAGAATCAGATATTTGCATTCAGAAATTAATTCCATTCAACGGATTGAGATATTACAAGATTTGCGAAATGGTGTTTTTGATGTGTTAGTTGGTGTGAATTTACTGCGGGAAGGTTTAGATTTACCTGAAGTTTCTTTAGTGGCGATTATGGACGCAGATAAAGAAGGATTTTTGCGGACTGAACGTTCTTTAATTCAAACTATTGGACGCGCAGCACGTCATATTAAAGGAAAAGCAATTTTATATGCTGATAAAATGACAGGAAGTATGATTAAAGCCATTGATGAAACTGATAGAAGAAGAGGAATTCAAACGGCTTATAATAAACTACATGGAATTACACCGCAACCGATTACGAAAAAGCAGACTAATTCGATTTTATCCTTTTTAGATGCTTCCCGACGATTAAATGCAACGGATTTAAACTTTGTTGATGAACATTTAGATGAATTATCGTTGGAAGACATTCCAGAGTTAATTACTCTGTTAGAAAAACAGATGAAAGAAGCAGCGAAGAAGATGGAATTTGAAGAAGCTGGAAAATTGCGCGATCGCATTAAACATTTGCGAGATAAAATGTTGGGTAGATAAAATAAATGTATAATTAACGCCTTACTAACTTCTTTTGCATAGCAGCATCTTGAATGACATATTTGTTGCTAGTAAACACCTGAATACCTGGAACAACACTATAATCCATATCATCAGTAATAATCTTAACTGTTCCTGCTCCTGCTTTGCTAATAGCTTCAAGCATCAGCAAATCATAACCATCAACTGCTTGAGTGGTAAATCGGTTAATAGCAGCATCAGTTGTTGCGTCATCTACTGTTAAATCAATAGGAATTGCAATTTTTTTGATTCGCCGCCAAGTAAACTGAACTTCAGCGACTACATTAGCTCGTTCTTCTGGATAATTATGACGGTACTCCTTGGGTTTTAAGCCTCTATGAGATTGAGCATAAATCCCATATTCGGTTTTCTCAATAATATGAGCAAGTTCAGCTAAAGTGAGTCCAGAATAAGTAAGAGTAGCTCCATTTTGGCGTGTTTTGTTGATATAGTTGGGATAATCAGTAATTTGGTAACGTTTAGCCGTAAATGCAGCATTTGTATAAGTTTGCCAAAACCAGATGTTGGTATCCACAAAGAAAATGTCACTTTGCTGTGGGGTATCAGTTTTGATATCTATGATATCAGCTTGAATAATTGCCATACCTCAAAAACTTGCAGCCATATCTGTTATCACCGTATCTACAGCATTACGATATTTTTCATCAGAGTAATAACGTTTAGCTCTAGTCATTACGTGATTAATAACATCCCAGCCATCAGCATTGAGAGAAGTAAATTCAAGTAATTGATTCAACTTCTCTGCGGGGATATCTTTCAACAATTGACCAAGTGCAAAATTCACAAATGGAGATGCAAAAACCTTCACCCCTGCAAAATCTAATTCCACAGTTTCATCACTTAGTAAACATGGATGAATCTGATCATATAACTTCTGTCCACCATCAGGAGTTATGGCATACTCACCAACTATATCATAAACTTTATACATCATGTCCTTATCTCCCTCTCTCTAGAGCTTCAGCTTCTTGAGTTTAGGAACTTCTGAAGCTAAACAGTAGTATTTTTCATCACATCGAAAAGCTATATTGACTAGCGTTCCCGAAAAGTTAGTACAAATGTTTTCGTATTTAACTCCATTATCCCCTATATTGACATAGCTGTCATTACTGAAAATCATCAGATTTCCCTGATTTTTTTGGACAAATTCTTGTAGTATGTGTAAACCTTCACCCTGTCGGACACCTTGTTGCTTGGTGCTATTTCCCGGCTCAAATGCCCACTTTAGAGCCTCAATAGATGTCATTGCTGCATTTTCGGGTAAAGTGCGAACACTATTAGGGATACCAATCCTAAAGTCAACCACCGTTAGCTGAAGAGTACCTGATGTAGTGTAATGTTGACCGCAGCAAAAAACCCCAATTGGAGAATGGCTATGTTCAAAGGCGTTGAAATATATTTCTACAACTTTACCCGCTATCGCATCCTGTAATCTAGGACTGATATTAACCCAACCTTTCCCTAACCATTTATATCCTAAGTAGTCAGCTATGGCTATGGGATCGTGTTTAATATCGCTTCGATAAGGTACAGAATTACCATCCCAAGGTTTTTGATAGTGACCAAAATTACTCAGAAATCCATTTTGAGCCAAATTCATCCGAATTTTGTCGAGAAGTGTATTCCAGTCGAAAGTGACATTTCCACCTCTGTATTCAAACAGACGAACTATTCCCCCTAAAAAGGTAACACCGATGTGTCCTAAGAATTTGCAATAGTGGAAATCAATTATCAATTGCCGGCAATCTTGAGGGAGTTGCAAGATGTCATACCAGTCTTTCAGAAGTGTCTCCACATGACGGGGATAGTCTTCTATAGTATCCACATACAAAACTGGTGATTGATTTTTGGTAATTACTAATGACAAAACAACTCCAAATAATTATGATTCTCTAGAATTTTGACCATTAGATGTTAATAATACTAGATTTCATAACCTCATTGGTTATTCTTGGCTAAAATAGTATATTTTTCTCCTTCGTATTAAGTATCTTAGGGATAAAATACTAGCACATTAATATATATCAAGGGTGACTATTCTGTAATTTTCCCTCTAATCAATTTAATTTGTCCGCGCTTGTTTTTACTATCAAGACGTTTTCTTTGAGAACTGCGACTTGGTTTAGTTCGTTTGCGTTTTCGGGGTAAAACAGACACACTTTTAATCAGTTCTTGAAGTCGTCTTAAAGCCTCCTCCTTATTCTGTTCTTGACTACGATATTCCTGCGCTTTAATAACCACAACTCCCTCAAGCGTAATGCGGTGATCTTTCAGTTTTAAAAGCCGTTCCTTATAGATTTCTGGTAACGAAGAAGCACCAATATCAAAGCGCAAATGAATAGCAGTAGCCACCTTATTAACATTTTGACCACCTGCACCCTGAGAACGAATTGCACTAATTTCAATATCGCTATCAGGAATAATTAATATCTGGGAAATTTCTATCATTGCCTATATGCAGTAATTTATATTCATAATCCTATATCCTAACATACAGCAGTTTTAACTGTGAAGTTCTCTCTGTGAGATTAAATGTTAGGACGTTGACTATGAACAAATTATCAGCTATGAGCAGAAATAGTAAAAAAAAGGAAGTTTTCACTTCCTTGTCAGCAAGCGTTAAAAAAGTGTAAAGAAGATAATAAACAACCTTCTAAAAATAAAATTCCATGTTTACAATACTAAATAAACAGCACTTCTGGCCAGATCGAGAGTAAAAATCTTGTTATCGTAGAAACTAAATGGACCACGATATGCTGTTTCCAGATTATTTATACCATCATAAACAGTCGTTAATGCAACATCCGAACCACGTCCACCCAAGAAAGGTAAAGGAATAATACCATTACCTAAAATCTGCTGCATTTGCGCTGAATTTAAGTCATCCAAAAATGTCTTTTCCTGTAAGTCAGAAATGATGATTGTAGCCATGATGTTATTTCCTTATCAAACAGTAACTAATTCTGGTAAATGTGACAAAATTGCCCTTGAATCTGCGGAAATAATTACCGATTTACCCAAGCATTAACTGTCCGAGCATAATCTATCGTATTGAATTTATTATCATGAAAGTTACCTGCTCCTTCATAAGTGTTTGATATGGTATTTATCCCATCATAAACGGTAGTTATCAAAACATTAGGACTTAGCCCCAATTTGGGATAGCCTCCCCAAAAATTCCCCCCTAACAAAATACCTAGTGTTGGTGTTTTTAAATCATCAATAAAGGCTGCTGAATGACTAGAGCATAAGTCATTAATTACTATTTTCTCCATTATCGTATCCTCTAAATCCTTAATTTGTTTGACTACTTAATTTTTACATTTTTCTTTTAAAAATAATTAAAAAGTTGCATATTAACGTCTTTTTAAAAAGACATAATTTATGGAATTATGTCTTCAATACTAATTTTACTTAAAGCTCTAAACCATTCTTTTGTAACTTCTTAAATGGATCTAAAATGAAGTCAATAACCCGGCGTTGACGAATAATTACTTCCGCACTTGCTGTTTGTCCAGGAGTGAGAGGAATCTGTTTATTACCAACTTGAATATAAGGATTTTCTAAAGTAATATCTAATTCATAAGTTTCTATCCGATTACCACTATTTTCCTGAATTTTAGAGTTAGGTGAAATCCAATTAATATGCCCTGATAAAATTCCATATTCTTGGAAAGGATAAGCATCAAATTTAATTTTTACTGGCATTCCCACTTTCACAAATCCACTGTTTTGACTAGGCATACGCGCCTTCAAAATTAAAGCTGCATTTTGGGGGGCAATTTGAGCAATCATTTCTCCTAGTTGTACCACAGAACCAGGTTTTTTAATAGGTAATTCAAAGATTGTTCCATCAATAGGAGATCGAATAATTCTCTGTTCTAACTGTAAATTCAATGATGTAACCTGTCCTTTTGTTTGCATAATTTCTGATTGCAGAGAAGTAATTTGATTTTGTAAGTCTTTTAACTGTTCCTGACTTTTTAATAATGCTAATTCTCCTCCTTGTGCAGCACTTTGATAACTACTCTCTTCTTCTTGTAACCGTAATTTTGCTTGTTCAATTTCTGAGCGAACTTGATTCATGAGTGACTGATAACGACTGGTTTCTTCTTTTAGTCGGATTTGTGCTGTCTGAATATTAAATTTTGCTTCTTCTTGTGAACGCTGACTTTCTTCGGCAATTTTTTCTAATTCTACTACTTTAGTTTGAGGAATTATCCCTTGCTTTAAGAGTAGACGATAACGTTCGACTTCAGAAACATCTCGATTTAATCTACTTGTAGCTAACCTGTAGTTAGTTTGAGTAGATCGTATATTCTGTTTTGCCTGATCAAGTTGGGCTAATTTTTCCAAATTTTGAAAATTATAAGCATTTTTTTTAGTTTCAAAGTTTTGCTGGGCTTGATTAAGTTGAGCAAGTTTTTCTAATGATTGAGATTGGTTTTGCTGACGTTGAATATTAATGGACATTAATACTTGATTTTTTAATATTTCTAGTTGAGATTGGCGATTTATTAACCCTTCTAATTTATCTTTTGCTTGTTGAAGTTCGGTTTGCAGAACAGCAGATTCCATTTGCACTAAAATCTGTCCAGTTTTAACGGCTGCACCTTCTTTGACATTAACAGCGATAATACTACCAGTCACCGCACTATCTAATTTTTGAGTTGCACCTTTAGGTTCTATTCGTCCACTAGCATTACCTGTTTCATCAACTTTAGTTAACATTGCCCAAGGTAAAATAATTGCGGCAAAACTAACTAATAAATACAACATTGAACGAGTCCATGCTTTTGGTAAAGCATCTAATAATTCTTCTGTTCCATAAAACCAATCCTTGGCTTTATTTAATGCTGGAGGTTGATTTTCAATAAAAGCAGAAGATTCAGTTTCATTCTGCGGCTTTATAGTAGTTGTTGGTTGTGTGTAAACTGACTGTGTCATAAATAATTTTAGATTTGTGGTTATAGATCCCCGATTTCTTGAAGAAGTCGGGGATCTGGTTTCTAGCTACAATTAAACAATTAATTTGTTTGTGCTAATTGTTGTTGATTGAGATAGAAATAATGTCCTTTTTTGCTAATTAATTCTTCATGTGTACCGCTTTCTACCAGAACACCACGATCTAAAACTAAAATTAAATCAGCATGACGAACGGTAGAAAGACGGTGGGCAATAATTACACTTGTCCGGCCTTGGAGAATTTTTTTGAGGTTATTCTGAATAATCCGTTCTGATTCAGCATCAAGATGACTGGTAGCTTCATCTAATATTAAAAGTCGGGGATTTCCGAGTAATGCCCGGGCAATTGCTAATCGTTGACGTTGTCCTCCTGATAACATTCCTCCACCTTCACCAATTTGGGTTTCATAACCCATTGGCATTCTTTTAATAAACTCATCTGCACCAGCAAGTTGGGCTGCTTCCATAATCTCTTCTAAAGAGGCTTCAGGATGGGCAATTGTGATATTTTCTCGAATTGTTCCTCCAAATAAAAAGGTATCTTGATCAACAACTCCTATTTGCGATCGCAATGAATGCAAGGAAATACTAGTCACATCTTGATTGTCAATTAGAACTCTTCCATCTGTCGCTAGATATAAACCCAAAATTAATTTAGAAAGTGTTGTTTTCCCTGAACCACTGCGTCCCACAACTGCTACAGTTTGCTCAGGTAAAATTTCAAAACTGAGATTTTCTAAAATATTCGTCTCACTTTCTGGATGATAGCGAAAGGTAACATTATTGAAACGAATTCTTCCGATTAATCTCGGTAAAAATTGCCGAGGCTGATGTTCTAAATTTTCCTCTGGTTGTGCTTCCAATACATCATTAATTCGTTCTGTAGCCACAATTACCTCCTGTAATTGATTCCACAAAATAATTAATCGTTGAAAAGGCTGAATAATATTACCCAGCAACATATTAAAAGCCACTAATTGACCGATAGTAAGTTGATTTTGAATAACTAGCCAAGCTCCAAACCATAGCAACCCTGTACTTGCTAAAGATTGAATCATCGAGCTAACTAATTGCAGTTGATTACTAATTACTTGACCACTAAAATTCTTTTTGATTAAATTATTTAGCAATTCTTCCCAATGCCAACGGACTGTTTGTTCAATAGCCATTGAACGAATTGAAGAAATGCCAGTCAAGCTTTGAATCAAATAACTATTTTCCAATGTTCCTGCTGTAAATACCTCTCGACTAATTCGCCGTAAAAATGGTGTGGCAAAAAAGGTTAATAACACAAATGGCGGCACAATTGCTAATGTCATTAATGCCATTGGTGGACTATACCAAAACATTAATCCTACATAAACAAAGACTGTCAGTAAATCCAAACCAATGGACAGGGCTTCCCCAGTTAGAAAACGTTGAATTTTTTGATTTTCTTGAACACGAGAAACAATATCTCCTACATAACGAGATTCAAAAAATGCCAGAGGCAAACTAAATGTATGTTTAATAAAGCCTACCATTAACGCCACACTAATTCGATTAGCTGTGTGATCTAATAAATATTGTCTTAACCCATTAATGGCCACACGAAATAGCCCAAAAATCAACAATCCAAAACCCACAGTATTTAAAGTTAAGACACTACCTTGAACAATTACTCTGTCTAATAAAAGTTGAGTAAATAAAGGTGTAATTAATCCAAATATCTGAATTAATACCGAAGCCAGAAATACTTCTAGCAGAACTTGAAAGTGCGGTTTAACTAAATCGAATAATTGCCAAAATGGAGTGTTAGCTTCTTGGGTTTTTTTGAGTGAAGCTGTAGGCTGTAATAATAAAGCGTAACCAGTCCAACCTGCAAGAAATTCCTTAGTAGTAAGTTGACGTTGGCCAATAGCGGGATCAGCAATAATTACCTGTTTTTTGGTAATTTCATAAACAACAATGTAATGCTTACCTTGCCAATGGGCGATCGCTGGTAAAGATTGTTGAGCAAATTTATCCAAACTGGCTTTCACCGGACGAGTAGCAAAACCAAGACTTTCCGCCGCTGCACTCAAACTCCGCATGGATGCACCACTCCGGCTAATATTAGCCAGATCCCGCAGCCGATTAATACTCAGATTTTTTCCCCAATAACGACCAACCATAACTAAGCAAGCAGCACCACAATCAGCAGCACTTTGTTGTTCAAAAAATGGGTAACGTTTAGTAAATTTACGCCACCAATTGCCAGCAATTATAGTAGGAACAGGAAAGTATTGAGAGCGTTTTTTTGTTTGTGTGGATGGGAAAATTATTGGTTGTGTAACATTGGCATTTTTGACAGTTTTTTGGGCTTCAACAATCGGAATCTCTGGAGACTTAGGAGTGTTAATTAGCTCTGCCTTATTCAGCAAAAGATCATAAACCCTAGGAAATTCCGCTATTACCTTCATCACCGTTTGTTGGGGAAGATAAGCAATTTTTAAATTTACAGAAGCTCTAGCGACATAACTACTAAACTCTCGTTCTGGAAATAAAGTTAGTTCTCCAAATGATGAGCCTGGGGTGAGAGTATTAATTAAATTATGGGAACTATCCAGTAATCTTACCTTACCTGCCAGCACAATATAAATTCCTGGCTTTGCTGTTGTCGCTTGCCAAAATTGCTTTGCTACTGGTGGTTCAATAATTTCTAAAGCCTTAATACAATCTGAAACTGCTTGATCTGATAACCCATCACCCAAGACTTGCTGAATATGTGTAGCTAACTGTTCCTGAGAAAACGCTGATAGCATTTCCTAACCTCCAAAACACTATTATTTATTGGTCTGCATGAGATTAAATGACCAATGAAAACCAGGTGCAGGTGGAGAATGCAAATCACTAATTTTAATTGCCAAATCCTGATTTTCAGTAGCTACCAATTGGGAAATTTTGCGTTTAGTAGAAAGTCCCATTTGTTTAAGTAAACGGTTAACGTGGCGATCGCTAATTTGAATCCCCAACTCTTTCGCTAAATGTTTACTCAACCATTGCGCCGTCCAATCAGCAAAAGCATAACCATATTCACGAGGACTACAATTAACTAACTCCTTCAATCTTTCAATATATTGATGATTAACAATCTTTGGTCTCCCCAATGGTCGCTGATTCCAGTTATGCGCCATACCCGCCTCAGCAACACCTATCCAATACCTAGCCATCTCCTGAGAACAACCAATCATTTCACAAATATGAGTTTGCGATTTTCCCATATCTGCTAACAACATAATCTCAATCCGTCGCCGATATTCTGGTTGTGAATTATTTTGTAAATTTTTTAGCAACGCTTTGCGCTGAAAAGGTGTTAAAAACTTACTTTCATAATTATCGTAAATATTAACAACCCGATTTTGATGAGAATAAGATGACATAATTCTTACCAGTTGCCTTCTACTTTCAAATTTGGGCAAATCCATCTGTTACATCTATTACTCAAATACAGATGCGAAAAATTTCACAGATATTCAGCATTTAATCTGTAGACTGTTTCAATACCTCCGCCATTTTTTGTAAGTTGTATTAAGCGACAGCGCAACCCAACAAATGCATTGGGTTTCATACTAATTGCTTTGTAACACTGACGTGAAAAACTCAACCGATGAATCAAAGCTTTTGCCAATTTGGCAAAGGTATTAGTGTTTCATAAGTATTTATTTGATTCTCAATATCTATGCAACAGGCATAGCTGTTTTGTCCCCCAATAAACAGCACTGTCTGGTAAAACACCCACAGATAAACTCCAAAAATTTTTTTTGCCAATGCTAAATTTGTCTGCATTAGTTAATCATCTCAAAAATCTACTCAAGACATGATATTATCCCTAACTTAGATTTAAGGATATTTATAAACACTGGTATTGGGCTTAATCAAGCCTAAAATATGGAAATTGATCCAGTTTTGATTACAGAACAATTACGGAACACTTGTTCCAAAAATTGTAGCCTCAAAGTATATAAGCTCAGAAAGTATGTAATATATCTCTTACACTAGCCTAAAATCAGAAAACTCTCATCAGCAGACTTTCTTAAATATGAAATTATCTGTCTGATAGCGTGGCATATATTGACGCTAGAGTTATTCAGATTAAATAAAAAAAGTGACAAAGCATTGATTGTTATCTCTAAATTCTGCTATATCTTCTTCTAAAATTTATATAAAAAATAAAATCTTCATTTAAACTTTATAAAAACTTCATACAAAATTTATATAACCCGCGTCTACTTTAAAACCCATACTTTTTTCTTGATTGGGTTTTATTCTCATGTTCCCTGGTGAAAAACTCCAGTTCTCAAATTGGACGAAGTTTACATAGAAAAAAGAAGCTGTAATAATTTTACAACCTCCAATCTTTGTTATATCAATTGCCAGTTGACATAAAAGAAATAATTTGAGAGTAGGACAATGATTCACCATGACTTTTCCATTTTCTCATCTACCTTTGTGACTAAAGTTAGCCAAACCGTAATCACACCTATTTAGTAGCCTAAGTTATATAGCCTTCTCAATTTGATTAGGGCAACCCACCACCCCAATTGAAAAATGCTCAAACTTCTTGAGAAAAAGAACCACCGTTAGTCATAGTTCATCAGTCTTAATGTAGAGATTTATTTAATTAATGAGAAACTGAATGCTCAAGCAATCAGCTAGTGTTCTTCATGTCCAGACACAAACAGTTTTTGGGAAAAATGCAATTTGCCTGCCATGAATCTTTGTTTAGGTTGCTAATTCTAATTTATAAGATGTCATCAGTGTATATTTGCCATTCTGGCAGATTTTTACAACGAGTTCAGTGTGCGGAGTGCGGGGTGCGAGGGGAGAATTAGAAGGAGTTCAGGGGAAACAGGGAAGGGGTTTTGGGCAACTTTACTTTTCGTTACATACTAAAGTTTTTCATCATCCACTTCCTAATCAGCAACTATGCGGACTTTTTTTCCCTAGAGTTAGCGCGTGCGTCCGCTTTTTGCTTGCCGCCCATTTCCATGTAAGCTATATCTTTAATCTTGCTCAAACAGCTAGATGCTAGATTGCCTTCAGATCTTTTCTCTGTGGTTGGTTTAGCAATTTTGAGAGTTTCATTATTTTGTGTATTTGAGCGACTCATGCGGGCGTTTTCTTTCAGTATGCGATTATAAGTGCGATAAGGGATATAGTGCATCGGATTGTAGCCCACAAACCGCAACATTAAAACACAAGCCCAAGAATACTTCCCTGCCAAAATCGCTTCAACTACCTGATCTAATTGTTCAGGATGGATTTTTGGTTCTAAGTTGTTACCACTGCCAGCAATATCTTGATTCATAATCTTTAGTTGTCTTTGAATTGAGTAAATTAGTCCAGTTTCTGCAAATGCGATGGTGTTGCAGTTGATAAACAGCTTCAGCCAAATTGCTGTTGCGGGAATGACCGGAATCTATAGGTAATCAATTGGTGGCAGATGTTAAAAACAGTAACAACTTTTGAAAAAAGTACGATACTTGTGAATATTGATACCAGACTGAGATGGGATTTAGAGAACCGCAGCTCTAAATTTACCCGTTGAACTAACCTAAAAACTCCATTTGACCTGATGATTTTTTTCATAACCTGACCTGTGATTTAAAACCTGATTGTTTTTAATCAAGCCTGTATACTGCTGTGCCTTGCCGTTTATACCCTGATTTTCTGGGCAGTTTTACAGTTTTCATTTAGTAATATCTATAGCTCACAGAGATAATATGTATTAATTGCTTCTGGGCTTTAGATTTCTACTTACTAATGAATCAAAGGTAAAAATTTACCAAATCTTCTGTTTTCTACCTGGAGGAATTGAGTTCGACGTAGCTTTTGGTAGATGTCATTGTGTACTTTTGAAACTTCCAAGTGGAAATTTTTTGCTTTGCCCTAGTTACTGCTGTATAACTTTTTACCATTGCTTTTGCTACTTTTGCTGTAAAAGCTCACAATTGTTGAATGGAATCAGGAAAACCATTGATTTCTCAATTTCAAAAGCCACATTTTTATTTATACTATTTTTTGTCGCTAATGTCATCTGCCAAGGTGGCAAGATTTAAGTTAAATTTACTGAACTTGTCTCGATATTTACTTATGTCTTGTGCAAGTTTGAGTTTTGTCCCTGCTTGGCAAAAAATGAGGGGTGTTACCCCCCACTTTAATCTGAATGGTAGATGTTATTATCGTTATACGAAACGAAAAAAACACAGATTGTCTTCAGATATGCCCCTAGCTTATAAACAAGAATGTAAGCTACATACATTCAAAGACAATTCAATTTTGAGTCAAAAAATATAATATCTATATTATAATTTTATCGCTAAAACCTTTACTGTATAATCATTTTGAAGATTTTTAAATAAAAACTATTTTCAAAAATACAACTAAATATCTAATGTAAAATAATTTAATATTTACCGATACATCTATTTTCAATAACTTGGGTTTGTATATTAATTTAATTTACTAACCAGTTTGCTTTTATCTAAAAAAATACTTCCAGCTAGATGTGTATTGCAAAAACTGTATCACCATGAACTTTTAACTATTATCTTATTTGTTTACTAACAGCTATTTATTTATTAGGCAATAATCCCATTCCATTAAATAAGCAAATTTTTAATTATGTGTATACCAGTTATTAATACAAGCAAGATTACAGTAATATTTATTAGGCTGACTTAGTAGGAATAGCTATAATTATTTATTGTTAATTATTTAGATAATTTTAGTAAAAAAAGATACTCGTTATCAAATCAAAGTTAAATCCGTATAGCTAAGTAGTTAAACAGGCGGTTAGAAACCGCGTCTACACAGGCAAAACCCACCTACGTGGGTTTCAAATCCTTGATTTTTCGTTAGTCCGCGCAGGCGGACTTTGTTTGTGTAGCCGTGACTTCTAGTCACCGGGGCTTAAACCCCTACCCGGAGAATCCAACAATTAAGCCGTGTTGGGTATACACATCTGATTTTTCTGTTCCCTCTCTCAATCAGTGAATTTAATTTTGTCCGACTACTTAACTCAGATTTTCTGAATAACTTCCCAAAGAACTGATGAGAGAACTGCTTGACAGATAAGAAAGAGGAGGTTATAGTATAGTTCCTAAGCTATTTAAGTTTTTAAACAACAGGGGAAATTTTCACAAGCGATCGCTAAATAAAATTTTGACTATATCAAGACTAAACGGGAACTTATCACCTAAACTGAGAGTCACAGATATCAACTGCATTTGACCCTGACCAACCTGACAAAATACCTTGATAAAGCTCCTGCTGTCCTTGCTTTATTAAACTAGCCTGCAACTACTCATAACTCTTATAAAATTGGGTTTTACAGATAAATTCTCATTTCATTGAAACTAAAGTAGAGAATTTTTCAGATTTAGTAGTTTTAATTTTTTATCCCCGATAGCCCTAAATAAACTAGGCAATTGGTGATTATTTTGTAGTCAATTAAGTGAAAAATCACTTTGACCGATTCAGAGTTTAAACGAACCATCATTGTCACAGCCGCTACAAAACGCAATTA
The DNA here is from genome assembly GCA_031374905.1 of Dolichospermum sp. OTE_70_metabat_362_sub. Taxonomy (GTDB): domain Bacteria; phylum Cyanobacteriota; class Cyanobacteriia; order Cyanobacteriales; family Nostocaceae; genus Dolichospermum. Next base: position 595 of record JANMGZ010000637.1, on the reverse strand, counting down.
CTGATGTGATTTATTGCTAATTGCTGCTTTTTTAACTGAAAGCTAAGGCAATGATATTCTAACAGAAAATTTATCCGGTGATTTATCCGTATTTCTGAGAACTAAATAATTTCATACTCAATGTGAGTTTAGAAGTGATCCTTGTAGCTAAATCAGGGAAAAGAGGCATATTTTAAAGCATTGATTTTCAGATTTAAATTCCTCAACTCTTACCATTACTGACTTTTTCGCTCAATTCCGGAAATAACAGGAAAATAAAATTTCGGTAAAAATCCAATAATTAAGAAAATCCGTATTTTTTAGATATTTGTGAATTTAGATCCCCGACTTCTCAAAGAAGTCAGGGATCTGAAAAGTGTTAAATTTAACGAATTAGCAAATAAATTCCCCAAATGGCCATAGCACGGAGATAGGTACTAGCGCGAAAAGTGCCATTAGCGGTGATTGCTTCCGGGGTGCGAAATTGCAAGCCATTGTCGTAAATTTGCCTCACCACAGCCTCAGTTAACCGCATGGCTTCATTTTTCATATCCATTTGCACAAGGAAAGCCGCCAGACCAAAATTAATCCCCGTCCAAACTTCCAAAGGATGAGT
>JANMGZ010000634.1:0-3274 GCA_031374905.1 Dolichospermum sp. OTE_70_metabat_362_sub | reverse complement strand
TGGGAGTACCACGTCAAGAATTATGGATTGCTGAACACCGCCATTTATGTCCTCACTCAATTTGGATAGGTGTTGGTGGTAGTTTTGATATTTGGTCAGGAACAAAAACCCGCGCTCCTGGGTGGTTAGCAAATAATAACTTAGAATGGCTATATAGATTATATCAAGAACCCTGGCGTTGGCAAAGAATGTTAGCGTTACCAGAGTTCGTTTTCAAATCCTTAATTTATCGTTGGACTGGCAGAGATGTGAATAGTTTGGAATATTAAAATAAACAGAAATATTGGTTGATTTTGGATTTAATATATCATTTACCATTGGCTAAAAAAATACCAATATGTCCCTATTAAGTACAAATGAAAATACGGAAACAGTGCATAGCGAAGCTGGAAAAAATCAACGTCAAGCTGGGACAATGGTAGAGTTGCGTTCTGTTTCTAAAACTTATATTAATAGTCATCATGCTTTATTTGATGTTAATTTAAAAATCAACCGAGGAGAATTTCTATTTATTACAGGTGCTAGTGGTTCTGGTAAATCCACACTTTTGAAAATGCTATATGGTGCGGAATTACCTACCCAAGGAGAAGTAATAGTTGATGATATTAATGTGGCTACTTTAGGAAATTATCATTTATCATTATTACGTCGTCGCATGGGGATTGTTTTTCAAGACTATAAACTCATTCCCCAGCGGACAGTCGCCGAAAATGTCACTTTTGTATTGCAAGCACAAGGTTACACCCGCAAAGAAATCCAACGTCGCTTAGAACCAACTTTAAAATTAGTGGGTTTATTATCTAAAGCTGACCGATTTCCTGACCAACTTTCTGGAGGAGAACAGCAAAGAGTCAGTATTGCGCGAGCAATTGTCGGCACACCACCTTTACTATTAGCAGACGAACCTACGGGAAATCTTGATCCTGATAATTCGTGGCAAGTAATACAAATTTTTCAAAAGTTAAATTCTTTTGGGGCAACGGTAATTATCACCACCCATGATGAGCAATTAGTCAGGCGTTGTCATCATCCTGTGGTGCAAGTTAAAGATGGAAAATTATATCGAAAATAGCCTGTTACTCATCTTATTTTGTCTGTGTAAATACGTCAGCGGAGCGTGCCGGAGGCATCTTTCTAATTTAGAAAACCTCCTGTTTTCAATAGTAATATTTTCTGCAACTGATTAAATCATTTTTATTTGTCCCTTGTATTCTGTTGTTGAATAATCTCGCTAATTTCTGCCAAACTTAAATTTAAAACTTGTGCGATTTGTTCTCTAGTTAAACCCAATCCTATCAACCCAGGAACTGCATCTAACTTGGCTTTGCGTTCACCTACTTCTATTCCTTCTTCCTTTCCCTCTTCTTTTGCTTCTTGATAAAATCGGGTTTGTTTTAACTCACTTAATCCAAACATAGCTTCTATTTCCTCTCTATTCATTCTGGGAAACTTGTAAATTAAAATTGTCTCGATGATTTGTAAGACTTGTTGCTGTTGAAATTGAGAATCTATCTCTTGTTTAGTTCTGGTGATTAATTCTCTGGCTTGGGTAATGGAGTTATCTGCGTTAGCAATGATTAGTTTTATTGTAGCAATACCAATGGGTAAAGATGTTGTTTCTCCTAATTCATCAAGATAAATAACTCTGACTCGTTGACTGGTGAAAAATTCTTGATAATGCTGAATATCTTGTGTATCTATGCTGCGGGTGGGATAGATAACTACCGCACCCCAGTGATTTTTGGGGTTGTTTTGGCGGATGTAAAGAAATATTTCGCTAAAAAGTCTATGGTAGAGATCCTTATCTGATTGAAATTGTACTTCTAAAAAGTAGATGGGGTTATCTGTATTTTGGTTAGGTAAGAAAACTCCATCTATTCTCAAAGCCGTTTGTTTGACTTCAACTGATGAAAATTGATAAAGTTCTGCTAGTTGGGGAGAGTTACCAATAAGTTCAAAAAATATGCTAGGTATTTCTTGAAATAATCGGTAAAATATGCTGTCTGTTTTCATTTTAAAAAGTTGTTCGGAAGAGTAAAATTGTTAGTTATCTGAAACCTACAAGGTGGGGTTATTGCTGTAATAATAACTAATTTACAAATCAGATTTTTTTACTGTTGAATTAGATAAACTTGGAGACTTTTTAATAAATTTTTCATCAAAAGTATAAAACTCTAAACAATGATTACTAAAAGCTAAATGAAAAGCATCTGCAAAATCAATACCATTTTCATGCCATTCAATAACTTGTAAAATTAGTTTTTCATTAGTTAAATAAACATTAGATAAACCAAAAACCTTTCTAAAAGCCTGACAAATTTCTAAAGGTTTAAACTTGTAAGCAAACCTTAAAACCCATTCGGTCTCCAAAATGACAGTATCAGCAATAAAAATATTTTTATTTTTGAATAATGCTAAACTTTGTTGATACTGTAGCTCATCATCTTTGGTAAGAAACCTAACGATAACATTAGTATCAATAGCAATCATTGACTCCATGATTCTTCTATTCCTTGTGCTACCGCTTGTTCCATTTCTTCAATTGTTTTAGCTTTTTCTTGATAATTCAAACAACCAGCAGCATCATCTAATTGTATTTCGGGAAAAGTTTTTTTAGGCTTTAATAAAATTCCATCACCCAAATTAATTATTATTAATTCTTGACCATCTTGCCAATGATACTGATCTCTTAAAACTTGGGGAATAGTAATTTGACCTTGAGTTGATAGTTTAGTAATTTCCATTACAATAATTTTCCACTATTTATGGTGATCCAATTTTAACATATATTCATATCTATATTAATGATCTCATTACCCAATCGCCCTCTATATAATTAATCCATCAAACCCAGATAAATAAACGCCCCCCAATATTTCGGATGTTTATAAGGTTGATAATCATCAGAATTATTCCTTAATATCCTTAATTTATCCTCCATTCTTTCACTATATCGCCCCACATATTCAATCTTTTCATCAGTTAACCAAGTATCTCGCATTTCCCCCACAGTTAAATTACAGACATATCTTTTCGCCAGTTCTAAAGCTTTCCCTACTGGTTGTTTATCCTCTAAATAATAATGATAAAACTGTCCCATTAAAATGGCGGTAGAAATATCATTCACAGCCCATAAACTGACTATTAAACTTTTTGCCCCAGTTTGGAGAAATGCGTGTCTTAAGCCGTGTACAGATTCCCCTAATTTGACTTCTCCTAAACCTGATTCACAGGCGGATAATACTACTAATTCCGTCGCGCTTAAATCTAAAAA